>CAZYPS010000001.1:0-55120 GCA_964649445.1 uncultured Thermotogae bacterium
TCGCTTTACTTGCCTCTCAGTTAGGAAATCTTCCTGTGTCAGTTCTAAACTCATGGTTTTGGCCCTTATCTAGCCTCAGTGCTTTTTAACTACTGCCTTACTTCATTTTAACTCTTATTTACCCCCTTGACGCTTACCTGGCTGCCGGGATTTGGCATATGTTAAACCTTTTAAGGTCAAATCAGTTGCCAGGTAAGCGTCAAGGGGGCTTCTGAAATAAATTAAGTCAAAGTTTAAGTATCACGTTTATGTATTACCTTTCAATTTTCTATAACTTTGAAAGACTGAATTCTAATTAGTTTTACTATTTCAATTTTATCCGGCTGGCTAAAGGGGACAATTACACGCGTTTGCCCGAAAACGGACGTTCGTAATATTTTTAACATAAGATACCTTTTGTTAAAAATACTCTGTAATACCCTATAATAGGGAACAAAATTTCGCCGAAAATTATATTAGAACTGATAATCCTCGATTATCTTCTTTTCGGAGTCTTCTTCCCCTACTTCCACGGTAACTTCTATGTGTTGTCTTATCCCGGAATGTTCCAGTTTAGGTTTAAATAGGTTGTCCAGCTGAAAGACACCCGCTGAGTTGGACATCTCTATGACGATTTCTACCGGTTTTTCCTTGCCCGCCCTTATCCGGACCTGCTCTATAGAAGTTGCGGAAACTGAGTGTATAGTTAATTCCCCCTCTTTAAACGGTATTCTGGCCCGTCCCTGTTCCATATCCAGGGCATCAGCGACCTTTACTGCTCCCGCTTCCACGGTGAGGGTTTCTATCTCTGTCTCGTGGGCATAGCAGGCGTGCAGAACTTCCCCCTCCATTATCCCCAGGTTGTAATCGTCGTAAATTCCTCCGAGCAAATCGACAACCAGCGAGTCGGCAAGCCCTATACCGAACTCCTCGTGATGAACTCTATGCACGGCGTGTCCGAGATCGTGAAAAGCTGCAGCAAGGACGATGACTATTTCAGCGTCTTCTGTGGTCAGATCGTGGTCGGTTTCTATGGTTGATTTCACGCCGCTCTGATTAATCAACCGGAACATCCTCAGGGCTGAATTGGCAACGATCTTGGAGTGCACAGGTCCGTGATCGTTGATGCAGAGCCGATCAATTGCATTTACGTTTGCACTAGTCCATAGACCGTTTAGCCTATCGTGGTTCTGGATTTTGTCGATAACCTTTTTGAGCTTTTCATTGTCTTTAATTGGAACCGAAAATTTCATCTTTATCACCACTCCCTGGTTACATCCATTCCAGCCACCATTTATCGTCTTCTTCACTCGTCTCTTGGTCCTCTAAACCTTCCGCGCTATCGGAATTAGCCAGGTTCAGGAGCAGTTCGCGCTGGAACTGTAGCTCTTCCATGAGATAGTCGATGAGTTCTACGTTTGATTTTGGTTTTGATTGGTATGATACGGAACTAGAAGAATCCGTATCAATGTTATCTTCCTTATCAGGTAAGTAATCAGATCGTATAACTTCTGCCGCTTCGGATAGGAGTAATCCGCTTTCGTACAAATCCTGTAGTTTGGTTAAAATGGTTACTCCTTCCTCTCCGACGAGAATCTCGTTGTTCTCGCCTCGCTTTACGTAGGGCTGGATTACGTTCTCCACCGCTTTGATTCTGTTACGGGTCTGATGTATAGTATCTAGTCCGAGGATGTCTTTTAATTGACGTACACTTTTCATTTCCTTCACCTCTGGATTATAACTGGATTTAATCATAAGTTAGTTACAACCAGAAGGCAAAAAAGTGACGGAAAAATGAGCTTTAACTACATCAAAAAAAAGATTTGTTCTTTATCGAAAAGTTTCAGGTGGTCCATAACCCCGCTCAGAGGGACCTGGTTTGTAGAAAAATATTTGGTTTCAAGGGTTCAAATTAGAAAAGTCCCCCTAAGGTATTATAGAAGAGTATTTGAGTTCTGCTAAATTAAAGTTAAACCCCATGATTCAGGTCCCATGACTAATCAGAGTGGTTAGTCGAACTTCAATAAAAAATGAGCTTTCCGATTAATCCACTAAATTGAGGTTAAATCGGTTAAAGGGACCAGGTAAGTTTTTGGCCAGTTCTAATTCTCAGTTCTAATTCTGAGTTTTGGGAGTCAGGCGAAAACCAAGTCGTCTTGAGTGTTATTTAATTAAAATATATAATTTTTCAGCGTTTGGCCGGTTTTGCTTGACTTGAAAAACAAAATTACTTGAAAAACAAAAACCGAATATGGTACCGGATACGATTTAGAGATATTATTTATTGGAAGGTTAATACAGTAGTAAAAAAGAGCGATTTTATAGCTCATAGTAAATGATTTTATAATACCCGTTACGAGGTGAAAATATGGCCGAAAGCCCGAAGAAAGAAATGGAGTTAAAGGTGGCAGGTGCCAATCAGCAGGACTTCGGTAAAGGGGTTGCGAGGGTTAGTACTGACAGCATGAAAAAGCTGGGAATATCCCGCGGTGATATCATAGAAATTGAGGGGAGCGATAAAACTGCCGGTATAGCAGTAGAGGGATATTCTCAGGACAAGGGGCTGGATATAATACGAATTGACGGACTGATGAGGAATAACGCCGGCACGAGCATTGGGGATCAGGTCAAGATAAGAAAGGCAGATGTAAAAGAAGCGAAAAAAGTGACCATTGGTCCGGCTTCCGATAATTTAAGACTAAGGGGAAGTGGCCAGAGCTTGAAACAGGTTTTGGGTGGTAGGCCGTTGACGAAAGGCGACGTTCTTTCTACTACGATAAGACGTTCTAAAAGCCCGTTCGGTTCGGATTTGATGTCCGAGAGTTTCTTTAAGGACTTTCTCGACTCCAGTAGCTTTGGCCTGGGGGAGATACGGCTCCAAGTACTCGGTACGAGTCCCAAGGGCATCGTAAAAGTGACCGGGAATACACAAATTGAGTTGAAGCCGGAATACGAAGAGGTCGAAGAAGGAGAAAAGTACGTTGGAGTTACCTACGAGGATATAGGCGGGCTCGACGAGATCCTGCAAAGGATACGAGAAATGGTCGAACTACCGCTGAAAAACCCCGAATTATTCGACAGGCTGGGAATCGACCCACCCAAGGGCGTCCTCCTCCACGGACCGCCGGGGACTGGTAAGACACTCCTGGCTAAAGCAGTTGCGAACGAAACCGACGCCCACTTCACCTCGATAAACGGTCCGGAGATAATGAGTAAATATTACGGGGAATCGGAACAGCAGCTCAGGGAGATCTTTGAAGAAGCTTCGGATAACGCCCCGGCGATAATCTTCATAGACGAGCTCGACTCTCTCGGTGTAAAACGGGAAGAAGCTTCGGGAGAGGTTGAACGGAGAGTCGTAGCTCAGCTCCTGGCATTGATGGATGGGTTGAAACCCCGGGAGAACGTCGTAGTAATTGCCGCGACAAACCGGGTAGATGCAGTAGACGAGGCTTTGCGAAGACCCGGCAGGTTCGACCGAGAGATCATGGTTGGGGTTCCCGATACCGAGGGAAGGAAAGAAATATTCATGATCCATACACGAGGAATGCCGCTGGCAGAGGACCTCGACCTTGACGAGTTTATTGAACTTACCTACGGGTTTACCGGGTCTGATATCGAAGCACTGGCTCGGGAATCGGCAATGAATGCGCTTAGGCGATTGTTGCCGGAATTAAATCTGGAGGAAGAGTCTATTCCGGCAGAGAAGCTGGAGAAGCTGGAAGTTACCAGGCAGGATATGTTCGAGGCCTACAAAGGTATAGAACCCAGTGCTTTGAGGGAAGTACTCGCCGACGTGCCCCAGGTGAGCTGGGAGAATGTAGGCGGGCTCGAAGAAATAAAGCAGACGATGTCCGAGATAATAGAGTTGCCGCTCAAAAATCCCGATTCGTTCCGAAGGATCGGAATTGAGCCTCCAAGAGGGGTCCTGCTTTATGGACCTCCAGGAACAGGGAAGACGCTTATGGCAAAGGCTATCGCCAACGAGAGCAACGCGAACTTTATTACGGCAAAGGGAAGTGATCTCCTCTCGAAATGGTACGGGGAATCCGAACAGAGAATAGCTGAAGTTTTTGACAAGGCAAAGCAGGTCTCTCCGGCGATCATATTCCTTGACGAGCTGGACGCTCTGGCTCCTGAAAGAGGAGGCGGAGCGGGTGAGCCGAGGGCGACGGAGCGAATAGTCAACCAGCTGTTGTCAGAAATGGATGGCCTGGAAGAGTTACAGGGGGTCGTAGTAGTAGCAGCTACCAATAGACCTGACATGGTTGATTCGGCTCTTTTACGACCGGGAAGGTTCGACGAACTGATTCACGTCCCCGTGCCTGATAAAGAGGCAAGGTTGAAGATTTACGAGGTTCACACGGATAACATGAATCTCGAACCCGGGATCAATCTCGAAAAATTAGCTGATCTCTCCGATAACTTCACCGGCGCTGATATTGCTGCGGTCTGTAAGAAGGCAGGCAGGTTTGCGCTGCGTGAGGACGTGGACTCGCAGTTCGTTCGCATGGACCATTTTCTTGCAGCGATTGACGATACGCCGGCTTCAGTGACTTCGGACGCGAGGAAACGTTATGAGAATATCGAGAGGCGTCTCAAGGAAAAATCGGGCAACATCGGGTTCAAGCCGGAATCAGAAGAAACCGACACACCCGACATAGAGGAATCCAATTAGCGGAAATCTCACCTTTCCGCTTAAAAAGTTTCTCGGTCAAAAGTTTGTGATATAAAGGCTTATCCCCTATAACTGTCGAAACATCAATTTTTCTCGGAGGATGATCGTGACTTGTTAAGGACTAACCGTTGTGGTGAACTGAGCGAAGAAAATCTGGGCGAGTCGATGACGCTTGCAGGCTGGGTTACGAATAGACGGGATTTGGGTGGTTTGCTCTTTATCGACCTTCGCGATAGATCCGGAATAGTTCAGTTGTTGTTTACTCCGGAAAGAGGGGAGCTCCACGAACGGGCTGGAGACCTGAACAGGGAAGACGTGATAAAGGTAGAGGGGACAATTATCGAACGGGGCGAGAACAATATCAATCCCAGACTTGATACAGGAACGATCGAGCTGGAAGTGGAAGAGATGGAGATATTGAATTCTTCGGAAAACCTCCCGTTTTCCCCTGCGGACGGTCTGGAAGTGAACGAGAATACCAGGCTGAAATACCGCTATCTGGACCTGCGAAGGGATCAGATGAAGGACAATATCGAACTAAGACACAGGGTTTTCAAAATAATAAGGGATTATTTCGACGAAGAAGGATTTTGGGAAGTCGAGACGCCCGTACTTACGAAAAGTACACCTGAGGGTGCCCGAGACTTTCTCGTTCCTTCTCGGTTGCACAACGGTAAGTTCTATGCTTTGCCTCAGTCGCCTCAGCTGTTCAAACAGCTTTTCATGATAAGCGGGTTTGAGAAGTACTTTCAGATAGTTAAATGTTTTCGGGACGAGGACCTCAGAGCCGACAGGCAGCCGGAATTCACCCAGCTGGACATGGAAATGTCGTTTGTGGATGAAGAGGACGTTATTAAAATCACCGAGGGTATGGTAAAACGAGTATTTGACGAGGTACTGGACCTGAATCTTGAACTTCCTCTTCGTCAGATGACTTACGAAGCGGCGATGAACCGCTACGGATCGGATAGGCCCGACCTCAGATTCGGTCTGGAGCTGGTTGATCTCTCCAGCCAGGTGGAGGACTCGAACTTCAACATCTTCTCTGGAACGGTTGAAGATGGAGGAGTGGTAAAAGGTTTATGTCTCAGCGATCCTAAGGACTATAATAGGTCTCAGCTTGATTCCCTTGAAGATTACTCAAAAGATCTTGGAGCCAAAGGTCTTCTCTGGGCAAGAGTGAATGAGGACGGACTGGATGGGCAATTTACGTCCCACCTGACGGAGGAGACCGAAGAATCGATATTAGTTGAACTAGAGGCGGAGCCCGGCGATCTGGTCTTTATAGTAGCTGATTCCCGGGAGATGGCGAACGAGGTGCTGGGAGGACTCCGGTTGAAGCTGGCGGAGGAAAACGACATGATTCCGGATAACCAGTGGGAATTTACCTGGGTAAGGCGGTTTCCACTATTTGGCACTGACGAAGCCGGAAACCTCACTTCGGAGCACCATCCATTTACCTCACCGAAGGACGAAGACGTGAAAAAACTCAGTGAAAATCCTCTTGAAGTTGATGCAAAAGCCTACGACCTGGTTCTAAATGGAATAGAGCTGGGCGGAGGAAGTATAAGGATTCACGACCGCGACCTTCAGCAGGATATATTTGATGTGCTGGGCATTTCACGGGAGGAAGCCCAGGAAAAGTTCGGGTTTTTCCTGGATGCCCTCAATTACGGAGCCCCGCCCCACGGAGGAATTGCGCTTGGTTTAGATAGATTAGCAATGTTGCTGGCCGGTGAGGACAGCATTAGGGACGTAATAGCCTTCCCCAAGACCGGTATGGCTCAGTCCCCTTTAACCGGGGCCCCTATGGAGGTCTCCGAGAAACAACTTGACGAACTCGGACTTAAAGTCGACAAAGAGGACTGAAGTTCAATGTTCCGGGAGTAAATTAGCAGGAGTTTTTTTCGACCTGTTCCTCCATGAACTCGACAATCCTGTAGTCAAGCTTTCCGTCGTCCCGTAATTTTTCCTCGAAGTTTTCCGTGCGGCAATATTCCAGGAAAGCCTCGGTAGTTTGTTCGTCGTAGTTACCATTTATGGGTCCGGAATAGTAGCCGAGTTCACCCATGAGGTGCTGGATTTTTTTTACGACACCTTCTTTTAGCTCAACGAGGTCTTCGTCGGATGGCTGGCTGAAGTAAAGCTGGTGCAGGGATAGTAAATCCTCCAATTTCTCGATAGGCTTCGGGTTGTCGTCGACCCTCAGGTCGATTTTCCTGTCGTTAAATCCTCCGTAGCCCCCTTCTTTTTTCACTACCAACAGTGCTGCTGACTGCTTGCCTCGCTTGTCTCCACCTGCTTCGTCGGCAGCTTTCAGGGCAGCAACAAGCCTTTCTGAAAGAGGGTTGTTTTTCGTTTTCCGGAACTCCTGAGTCATGGAAGTTATGGTATATTCGGAAACGAGTATGTTGCCCTGACAGGTAAAATTTTCTTCGGAATTATGACCGGCGTACTCGATACATTCGTCGCCGGTGAAAGCAGCCGATTTCCCGTCCGCCTCGACAATTCCTACCTGTCTTATTTCACTTTCTTCGTCGGCTTCGGTGAGTTTCTCAACTACCGATTTCGGATCCTCGCCCTCTTTGAGCAACTCCAGTCCATCGGGGCCGTAAGCGGTATTAGCAGCGGATTGGGTTGCTACAGCACCGACTTCCGCCTCAGCCCAGGGCACCACGGCACCCGCCGCAAGAAACTTCGACTGAACCGCAATTCCCAGTTCCCCCGTTTCCGGGTCTCGAGCTACAATTGAGAAAGTGGATGGTTTTTGGATAGTTTCCCCTCCCGTTAAACGTCAAATTTGCCGTTTAATTTAACTCCCAGGCTCGCTAAGTCCTTAACAAGTTCTCTGATATCCGTAAATTTAATACCATTTATTCCAAGCTGGTTTGCCTGTTTTACGTAATCTTCCTGATCGTCGATGAAAACTATTTCCTCCGGAGAATGGTCCGCCTTCTCAATTACCTCTCTATGTCCTTCGGGAGAGTCTTTCAACTTTCCTATTCGAAAGGAAAGAGTCACGGCCGAGAAAAGGTCGAAGATAGGCATTTCCGCTATTACCCGTTCGTAAAGAATCTTTGGGGTATCGGAATATAGCTGCAAATTGTATTTATCCTTTAGTTTTCGGACCAGGTCAAACATTTCTTCTTTCGGCTCAACGCTAGCCGCGTAAACATGTGCCAGCTCGTCTTCGGTCATTTTTAGCCCGATCCGGCTTTCCAGAACCTCCAGTAGTTTCTTTGCCTCTAGTTCTCCCCGAAAATGCATTCTTTCCAGGTTATCCCCTTCTGTGAGAGCTTTAAGCTCGCTGAGTCCTCCGGTGGAGCGAGAGAGTAATTCCTCAAGTACTTTTTCTTCGTGGTACTTGTAGAGAACTCCACCGAAATCGAAAGTTATAGTCTTTATCATTTTCTTATTCTTATATCCTTACAACAAACCTTATTGTGCATTCCGGTGAATAGGATCCTTTAAGTATTTAACAGTTTAGCGAAAGGAAAAGGGTTTATCCAGTAGGGCATTCTCCGGCGGGAACCAGGATGATATTGACCTGCATTTTTATAAAACGTACTATTACGTAACGTAACAATAACAATCATTTATCGGAGGGGAAGATTTGCGGAACACGCAAGAATTCTTGAAACTCCTTTTATTGTACCTGATGGAGGACCAACCCAGCTACGGCTACGAATTAATTCAGGAGATAGAGGCTAGATCCGAGGGTTACTGGCAGCCCGGTCAGGGTACCATTTACGGCGCTCTGGATAGGTTAGAAAAAACAGGAACCATCGAAGAAGTGGACTTTGAGGGAGAGACCGAGGAGAGTAATCGCCAGTATTACGATCTTACCCATAAAGGCAGGGAAGAGCTTGAAAGGTTAAAAAATAAGTGTGAGGAGGAAATAAATCCGATCGACCGGATTCTTGGCTTGATGTATATCTACCGGTTCCTCGCCGGAGAGGATGAATTCGGGATTTTGCTGGATGAGATCGAGGAGGAGTTTTTTGATTAATAATTATGGGAGGTCAAAATGAAATTATTTTCAAACCGTGAAAGTCCGGCTGACCCTTTGGTGGTTGTTCTGGTAGTTATTATAGGGGTTGCTCTGCTGCAGGTGAGTTCGTTCGCGGGAATATTTGGCATGGGTGAGTATCCGGGTGGCACTCTTAAGGCTGTATTTCGGATTAGCGAACCAAACAGTAACACCCCCGGAAGAAAGTATACTATAAAGGTTGAGCCTTCCGGTGATTCCTATGACATTACTGAGACGGTTTTGAGCCCTGGCCGTGTTCGAGAGGACGTTTCTACTGCATTTGGGGCAAGCGGAGGAGCTAGTGCCGGTGGTTCACAGTACGACGAAGGTGGTTCCCCGAGCATGGACCTCAGTCCTCTTTCTACGATTGACGATAGAAACATCGAGATAAAACCGGATGACAGGATTTTGTTGCCTGACGGCGGCAGGTTGGTTACCGAAAACGTAGTTACGATTGCAGGATTGGACGTTGTTATGGGGACCTTTACTCATTCGAATTACCCGGATCAGCGAGTACGGCTAGCTTTTGCCGAGAGGGAAACCAGGGACTTGCTGCTGTTTCCCGCATTTTTTGAGTTGATCGAAGACGGGGAAGTCGACTCCAAGATAGAGCTGGTGGAATTTAGCTATCAATCTTAAGAAAATGGGAGAGACAATGGTAAAGCTGGAAAACGTTGCAAAGGAGTACTTGATGGGGGAGACCAAGGTCCGGGCTCTACGTGGACTTGACCTTAATATTGATAGTGAAGAGTTCGTAGCGATAGTTGGACCTTCCGGTTCGGGGAAAAGTACGTTAATGCACATAATTGGTGCCCTGGATATCCCGGATCAGGGCCGGGTATTGCTGGACGACAGGGATATATCGGATTACAGCGAAAACGAACTGGCTGAACTGCGGGGTAATAAAGTCGGGTTCGTCTTTCAGACGTTCAACCTGATTCATACTTTGACCAGCCTGGATAACGTGGCGTTGCCCCTCACCTTTCACGGAGTAGAGAAATCGAAAAGAGAAGAACGAGCCGTTGACCTACTCGAAATGGTTGGGCTCGGAGACAGGTTGAGTCACAAGCCCGCCGAACTGTCGGGCGGGGAACAGCAGAGGGTCTCCATCGCCCGGGCGCTGGTGAACGAGCCTGATATCCTGCTCGCGGACGAGCCAACGGGAAATCTCGATTCTGATACGGGCGAGGATATAATGGAATTGATTAAGGGGTTAAACAGGGACCGAGGTATGACGATAGTGGTAGTTACCCATAACCCGCGGGATGCGGAATACGCTGATAGGATAGTTAATATGATCGACGGTGAAATAACGAATGGCGAGCGGGAAGTTGGAGGGGATGGTTAATGTTCCTCGATTACCTGAGTTTATCTTGGCACTCGATAAAAAACAGGAGCCTCCGGTCCTGGTTGACCATTCTTGGGGTTGTAATTGGAGTAACCGCAATAGTTACGCTAATTTCTATTGGACAGGGGATTCAGGATTCAATTCTGAGGGAGTTCGAAAAAGTGGGATATAATACCATCACCGTTTTGCCCGGCAACTTCGACACTCAAGGAGGTGGATTCGGTAATGCAACTGCGGATTCCACTTCTTACCTCGAGAAAAGTGTGGTAGATGTAGTTGACGGTGTTAAGGTCTCGGCGGCAATTCGCAGCGAGGACCTCCAGGTAATTTCCGAGGGATTGGAGGGTCAGGCTTTTTTACGCGTTACCGGGATGAGTCCAGAGGTCCTTTCCGATTTCGATAACTACTTCGAAGGATTCACGGTAACCGAAGGGAGTCGGTTTTCTTTCGAAGGCGAGGGAAACGAGGTAGTTCTTGGTCCCGACGTTGCCAAAGACCTGGGAGTTTCTGCAGGTGAGACTCTAAGAATAGAGGGGGAAGAGTTTACGGTAACCGGTATCCTTGGAGTGGATCAAGAAGATGGTAGTGGCGGACAGTTCAACTTCTACGGTGACCTTGAAAACGGACTATTCGTGCCTCTTTCCACTCTTGAAGGGTTTTACGGTAGACAAGGTAAGGCTTCACTTATTCTGGCCGAGGTCTACGAAGACATCGAAGTATCCGAAGTGGCTGACGAAATAGAGAAAGCCTACGCTGCACGAGATACGGCATCGACCACTATTACCACGGAAGAGATTAGTAACCGTGTTAATAGCGCTCTGGGAACCATTCAGATCGCGCTGGCCGGTATTGCCGCTATCTCGCTGCTCGTAGGAGGGATAGGAGTGATGAACACTATGTACACGGCAGTGCTGGAGAGAACGAGGGAGATAGGGGTGATGAAAGCAGTTGGGGCAAAGAACGGGCAAATCCTGGGGCTATTCCTGACGGAATCCGGGCTGCTGGGACTCGTTGGGGGTGCAATCGGTACTTTGGTTGGCGTTGGGCTCAGCCTTCTGGCCAGCAGGTTCATCAGTCAGGCGCTCGAGGCACCTTTCGTCCCTGCTTTCGGTCCGGGATTGCTGATTGGAGCTATCGCGTTTTCCTTCGTTCTCGGTTCAATCTCAGGTGTACTACCCGCTCGACAGGCATCGAAGCTTCAGCCGGTGGAAGCACTAAGGTATGAGTAGATAAATAAAACCTAAAGGAGGTAGCCAGATGGTCTTTAGGAAAAAGGTGTGCGTGTTGTTTGCTGGTTTTGTATTCGCCGGTCTAATGTTCGGGATCACTGTACCTGCCGGTGGCAGGACTGAGGGCGAGGTCGATACGGAGCTCTGGTTGATTCCCAAAGAGTCGGTGGTGGGGGATAAATCAGTAGCGAACTTTCGGGTGGACCATCTGAGGGGTAATCTGTCTGATTATCCTAACAAACTAACAACAGCACTGTACTGGCCAAATACGAATAATACGTTGTTTGATACAGGACTTGCGCTGAGCGGGAACATAAAAACCCCTCTGGTCGACAGAGACTCGAGGGAGTCTAGAGATTTTAGTCTCATCCTGGATGGTTATTTTGCTGAGGATTTCGGTTTCGACTATCCAATTGGTACTGCGGGCGGTAGTTCCAGGATTTCGTTTGACGAAGAAAGGATGGACTACTGGGTGGCTAAAGGGATTGTTAACTACGGGGGTTTCTCGTATCGCGCCGTTTTCCTGCTTGAGGAGATAAAAGAAAGTAGCCCGATCATCCTTCAGGGGATTTCGGACCCGGTAATTTTCGGAACTATTGATGAAATTACGGCTGAAGCACGGGCTGAGCTTAAGAAAGTCCAGTCCGGTAAATTGTCATTTAAAGATATTTCAGCGCGGACTTCGAGGGAAATCCTTGAGGCAATCCCGACTAAAATCCTGGAAGACCAACTGGAGGTAACCAGTAATTACGGAACGGGGATGGAACTCGCCCTGTCCGGCATGAAAGTAAGTGGTATTTCCGTGGAGTTAAAGACCAGATTGGGTCTGGTTCCAAATCCTCCGGAGATGGTCAGGGACGATCCCGGAAGCGGTTACGACGTATTTAGCGCAGTCGGTAGGTACGTGGGTTATACGGGAAGCGATATTGGTGTCAATGGAATCGGGCTCGGTCCCGTCAGTCTGGATACAACCAGCAGTTTTTCGGCGGAGGGTGGGTTTGAGGAGACTACGGTGAATTTTTCACTTGAGGAGGCCTCGGAAATGCTCGAGTTGGAAGGCACGCTAACATATAGCCTCGAGAAAAAAACGGTCTCGCTGGAACCATCACTGGACCTGGGATGGGCCTGTTTTGACGTCTACTCCAAGATCCGCCCGCGCGAAATGACCGAGAAGCAAAACGGGTTGACCGGGATAAGTATAAAAGGTTACGGAATTAACGGAATCCAGCTGGGGAACGTAAAAACCAGTTTTATTCACTCTCTCGGGGATAATAGATTACAGCGGACAAAAAGGCAGGATGACTGGCGGCTTCGTGCCTCTGATTACGATCTAATTGCCGAATCCGAATTTTCCTACGCAGGTGGATCGTACGCCTATGAGGTAACGGATTATGATGGAGCGATTTCCTTAGAAGGAGGGGGAGGAAACCTGGAGTTGGCAGTGGATTATTACTGGGGACCTTCTTCCAGTTTATTCGGACTTAGCGAACTTACGGGAGAAGCAGGTTATCGATTGAGTAATTCTTTTGAACTAGTTACCGGGTTGGTTCTTGACTCCGATGAAGGTGTTCAGAGCATTGTTATGAATACGATCTATAAATGGTAATCGCAGGTTAAATTTACCTGATTAGGTATGTATGTTGATCTTTTTTTTAGGTATACTTGCAAAAAAACCTTGCTTGGATTGACCGGCGTTCTTATTAAATTCTTGTCCGCCGTCGGAGGGGACAGTCAATTGCAACCCAGCTTCGAATCTAAAATTTAGCAAATTCACTCAAAATCCCCCGGTCTTTGGCCGGGGATGAATGCGGAAGTTTGTAAATAAATAGAAATCGCGGTGGCGAAGCCATGAAGCGGGCGTAATGCCCCGACCTATGGGCGGGGATAGCGCGATTCAAGCGATTTTTTTACTTAGTCGAGTTTTTAATTTAATACTCAAATAGCTTAAATCATCGTATCATCGAAGGTTTAGAAAAAAATATGAAAGAAACTTCAACGAGAATAGACCGATTAAAAGACGATATTCTGAATGGACCGATAATCAAAACTTTATTGGTCCTGGGCTGGCCCGTCATTGTCTCAAACGCCTTCCAGATGCTTTACAATCTTGTGGATACTTACTGGCTCGGGAAAATTGGCAAAGTAGCTGTGTCCGCTCCAACCGTGGGGTTTCCGGTCGTATTCTTATTGATTTCCCTCGGGTTCGGATTCTCAATAGCCGGCGTTTCACTTGTCTCCCAGCATACTGGTGCGGGTAGCTCCGAAAATGCCGACAAGGCTGCAGGACAGGTCATTTCTTTTATGCTGGTTAGTTCGGTGGTACTTTCGGCGATTGGTTACGGTGTAGCACCCGTGCTTCTCGAGACGCTGATGGGCGTCCCTGAGGACGTATTTCCTAAAGCTCTCGTTTACATTCGAATAATATTTGCGGGTCTCCCGTTAATGTTCATATTCTTTGCCTTCCGCTCCCTAATAAGAGGAATAGGCGACATGATAACCCCGATGCTGGTCACTGGTGCTTCCGTTATCGTAAATATGTTGCTGGACCCACTATTTATCTTCGGTCTGGGAATAATGCCCGGTATGGGAGTTGCCGGAGCCGCGCTGGCAACGGTTTTAAGCCGGGGTGCTGCGTCTCTTGTAGCCATTTACCTGCTTTTCTCGGGGCGGATAGGGATCCACCTGCATTTTCGAGATCTGTTTCTAAAGTTAAGATGGGTTAAACAGATATTGAAAATAGGGTTACCATCGGCGATCGGCCAGGCGGGAACCGCTGTAGGGTCGGTTTTATTGATGGGATTGATATCGCGGCTTGGCGTTGTTGCTGTATCGTCTTACGGTATAGGACAACGGATCATCCGACTTCTTAACGTGGCGATCTGGGGACTTGCTTCTCCTCTCACGACGATGATAGGGCAAAATATTGGCGCGAAAAACGAATCCAGGGCAACTACGGTCGCGAAAAGAGCCTACGCCCTATCTTTTGCCGCTCTAATAACTCTAGCGTTTGTAGTTTTCTTCTTGAGGCGCCCGTTATTTAGAGTATTTATCGACGACCCCGAGGTCGTCGAGGCGGGGGCGCGTTTCCTCAGTATATTCCTCTGGTCGATACCGTTTTTCGGGGTTTATAGATTGACGAGCTCCGTCTTTCGGGGGTCGGGCCACACAAGGCCACCGATGATAATGTCTCTGATTCGACTCATTCCCCTTAGGGTAGGAGTCTCTTATCTCCTGGCGTTTGGCGTGGTTGGCGTCAACCTGGGAATGGATGGCATCTGGCTGGGACTTTTCACCAGTAATTTCGTAGTAGGGATAATGGCTTTCATCTGGTTTCTTACCGGGACCTGGAGAGAACGAACGATCAAGGAAAAAGAGCCCGAGGAATCGGTCTCAGAAGAACTCCCGGAATCAGCTGAGACACCTGAGTTGAGCGGGTCTTCCGTAGATTAGGGCGGTACGTTTTAACCGATTCGCCTTTTCGTTGAAATCGCCTGGTGATTCTCGGAAAATAACTTGTTCATCGGTCTATAAGGTTAAGTTTTCTGCCGCAATTGGGTGGAAACGAAATTTAGTTTATGGGTAATGGCTTAATTACATCTTATAACCTCCTGTCGCTTGCCCGGCCACTGATTTAACCTAAAAAGTTTTAACATTTGCCAAATTCCGGTAGCCAGGCAAGTGGTAGGAAGCAGGAAGGGAACAAAACTAAGTGAGGCGGCGTTAAATAGGTGGGTGACAATGACTTTCCAGTCCCGGAGAGACGGGGATAAATGTAGGGAGAAGAAATATTGTTAACTTACTTGAGAGCTAAAACGATTTTATTCCTGAAAGGTGTAGTAATGGGGATTGCCGACGTCATTCCCGGCGTCTCCGGGGGGACTATGGCATTAATAACGGGGATTTACGAAGAGCTTATTTTGGCACTGGAATCTTTTAAACCCCGGATTATCCTGGACCTTCTGGGGGGAAAGCTGGGAGAATTCAGGGCCGGGCTCAAACGGGTCAACTACAGCTTTCTGGTTCCTCTCGGTCTTGGGATCGGGTTAGCCCTTCTTGTAGGGTCTCAGTTTGTGAGATATCTATTGGAGCACTTTCCACCTTATACTTATTCTTTCTTTTTTGGACTGATTCTAGCGTCGGCCGGACTGTTGTATTTTGAGATTACAGAAGTTCAAACTTCGGCTGTAATAACAAGCATTATCGGTGTTTTCGCCGCTATTATGATTGTTGGGGTCTCAAGGGGGAGTCTTGGGCACGGTCTCCCGGTAATTTTAGTCTCTGGAGCTATCGCCGTTTGCGCCATGATCCTTCCGGGCATCTCCGGCGCCTTCATTCTCTTGTTGCTGGGACAGTACGAGTACATCTTGGATTCTATTGGAGAACTACCCTCAAGTCTCCCGACATTATTAGTTTTTGCTCTCGGGGCTGGAGTAGGAATAGTGGTTTTCTCTCGGGCCCTGTCTTTTGCGCTGGGCCGATGGCGGTCGGGGACTCTCGGTTTTTTAATCGGACTCATGGTTGGAGCTCTGCGAAAGCCGTTTGAGGTCCTGCTGGAGTCCCCTTCTAACCCTGCTATAGACTTCGAATGGGCCTTTCAAGACACTCTACTGGTAATTGCTTCTGGGTTACTTGGGGTAATTGTTGTAATCGGGCTTGGTTTCTTTCAGTTGAAAGAAAACCGGCGGAAAAGCGGTTAAATTTCCAGGAGATCTAGCCCGATTTTCTCGTCGTGATAACGGTTCAGCCTAGCGGGAGCAGGTGTCGCGATTATCTCGCATGTTGCCGCTACTACGGCTTCGACCAGGTGGCCCCCGTAAGTCTCCATTTCCTCCGTGCCAAGACATGCGTGAGGATGAATTCCTTCTTCAGTTATGGTGCCCATTAGGGATACGATCTCAAGAGGCTGGGCCAGTTCTTTCTCGCTGTATTCTTTCGAGACCAGGGAATAGTGGCCTAAAGTTGCCTTCGATACGGCTCCTATACCCTGAAAGGAGCCCGCGGTAACGTCCTCGTCCTCCAGTATCTCTTCAACTTCAGTTACTATTTCTTCACCTTTTTCCAGCCGAATAAACAGCTTGTCGCCGAAAGTTTTATTTTTCATATTAACCTCCTTTTAGGGTTAGGGTTTCCTATCTTCCTAAATAATCAATGGGAAAATTACAGCACAATAAGATTAGGAAATCAACTAAAAAAAGAGAAGTTAAAACCACGCCTCAACTGCCGGGTCCCGGCTAATAGAATCCAACCAGCTGATTCATTCGAGCACACCCCTGTGGCATTTTCGGCTAATTTTGGTAAAATTTGCCCGAAGGGGAAGAGGAAGTCGCGACCTTTTGGTCGAGGAAAGTCCGGACTCCACAGGGCGGGTTGCTGGTCGATGTTCACCAGCTAAGACCA
This sequence comes from uncultured Thermotogae bacterium, assembly GCA_964649445.1. Classification (GTDB taxonomy): domain Bacteria; phylum Bipolaricaulota; class Bipolaricaulia; order M55B111; family M55B111; genus JAGXLP01. Next base: position 16,662 of record CAZYPS010000001.1, read on the forward strand.
GAGCCGGTGACGGCTGGAAAGTGCCACAGAAAAGAGACCTCCAGCACTTACCTGGCACTTGATGTTCGTAAAAAGCTTAACCTTTAACTTTCAGTGCCAGGTAAGTGCTGGAAAGGGTGCAACGGTGAGGTAAGAGCTCACCGCTTCAGTCGCGAGGCTGAAGGCAGGGCAAACCCCGACCGGAGTAAAGCCAAATAGGGAGGTATGGAGTTGCCCGCTCCTTTAACCTCCGGGTAGGCTGCTTAGATAGATGGCTTCCTAACACAGGATCCGGCTTAACTTCCCCTTCATCTCTTCTATAGGCTTGCCTGGAATGAAGAACTTCGAACAAAACAACGGGGCTTGGAGAGATATATTTTAAGTAATTTTTTCGGGTTTTTACGAATCAAACCCAGCATCCCCAAAAGGGCTCAACACTTGAGCTTCCCTGGATATGATGGTTACACCCGAATAATAACCAGCGATTCTTAAGCTCAATATTCTTAATTGGCTGCTGGACCATAACAATCTGATTCATCTTCCAGGGCCTGGGGAATTCTCAGCTAAGGATGGTAGTCTAGCAGGATTAACCCCAGACAAAGAATCCAGCCAACCCGATCCCGGCTAACACCAGATGGGTTATTAACAACCTGGCGGTTACCTTTGGTTCGTCCCATTCAACATTCGGAAGCAGATAATCGTAGTCAATTCCCTCAGCCGACTCGAAATGGTGATGAAGGGGGGTTATTTTAAATACTCTTTTTCCCGTGGATTTGTAATAACCGACCTGGATCAGTACGGATAAAGTTTCGAGCAGGAATAATCCACCCAGTAAAGCAAGATATATTTCCCCTTTGGCTATTATGGCGGCAGCCCCCAGAAAGCCTCCCAGGGCAAAAGCTCCGGTATCGCCCATAAATAGTTTGGCCGGATAGACGTTATACCAGAGAAAGCCGATTATTGCGGCTATAACTCCTGAAATAAAAGGGGAAGTGGTCGAGGAGTTAATCAAACCAAAAGCTCCTATCGATATCAGGCTGGCATGGGCCGCCAGGCCATCCATGCCGTCCGTTAGGTTTACTGCATTTACCGTACCAATCAGAATGAAGACACCAATCAGTGGATAATAAACGGGAGGAATCTTTGGTGCTACCGAACTAAAGGGTAAAAGTATTTTAGTTGGCTCGTCTATCAGCTGAAATACTAGAACCAGAAGGAAGATGGCTACTGCAACCTGGGAAAGTATCTTTTTCAGCGGAGTGAGTCCCTTGGCTTCCCCTCTGATCAGACTTAAGATGTCATCTATAAATCCTATTAGTCCGAAACCAAAGGTTCCTACGGTAAAAAGTATTAAATTATTTCTCCCGCCGGGGAAACTGAACCATAAATAAATTAGTGCCGAACCCAGCCCGGCGAGTATCGCAAGACCACCCATGGTCGGCGTCCCGCTTTTGTGTTCGTGGACTTTTGGACCCCAGTTTCTTATGTGTTGCCCGATATTTCGCGAATTCATCAAGATTATCAATAAACGGGCAGAGACCAGGCTAACTAAAAGAGAAATCAACGCCGCAATAGTGGCTACGGATCTCAATACGATCACCCGAAAGATACAGGCAGAAAGCGGCCAGCTTAAACTTCGAAGGACTGTTCGAACGCGTAGCCGGCCCTGAGGATTTTCTTTTCCGCCAGACTTTCACCCATGATCTGTAAACCAACGGGCAATCCTTCTACTTCCCCACCAGGTACGGACATAGCTGGGATTCCCGCCAGATTGACCGGGACTATGAATATATCGGAAAGATACATCTCCAGCGGATCCTCGATCTTTTCGCCGATTTTGAACGCCGGAGTGGGTGAGGTCGGTGCCACTATTAGATCTACCTCATCAAATGCTTGATCGAAGTCTCGTTTTATAAGCCGACGGGTCTTCTGGGCTTTGCCGTAGTATTCGTCGTAATAACCGGCTGATAGGGCATAAGTTCCGAGCAATATTCTTCGCTTAACCTCGGGCCCAAAACCTTCGTCCCTGCTTCTGGAAAACAGCTCCTCAATTGAATCGGTGTCGGCTCTACTGGTATACCTTACTCCGTCAAACCTTGCGAGGTTGGCGCTTGCCTCGGAGCTGGCAATTATGTAGTACGTTGCGATTGCGTATTCCGAGTGAGGCAGTGATATTTCCGTTACTTCCGCTCCGAGGTTCTCGAATGTTTTCCTCCACTTTTTGGCCTTGTCCTGAATTTCGCTATCCAGTTCTTCCCCAAAATATTCCTTCGGAAGTCCGATCCTCAGCCCTTCTATTCCCCTGTCAATTCCTTTTGTGTAGTCATAGGTTTCTTCCACCGCGGAAGTGGAATCCATCTCGTCATGTCTGGCGAGATAATTGAGCAATAAGGCCGAGTCATAAACGTCTTTAGTAATCGGTCCAATTTGATCCAGCGAGGAAGCAAAAGCCGTTAGGCCATATCTGGAAATCAGGCCGTATGTCGGTTTCAGACCGACGACACCACAGAAAGCGGCCGGATGCCTGACAGAACCGCCAGTATCGGAACCGAGTGCGTAGACCGCTTCATCGGCCGCAACAGCTGCTGCGGACCCTCCGGACGAACCGCCAGGTACCCGGGAAAGATTTGCAGGATTCCTCGTCGTTTGAAAATAGGAATTTTCTGTCGAGGAACCCATGGCAAATTCGTCCATGTTGGCCTTGCCGAGTATTGGTGAGCCGGCTTCCTTGAGGGTTTTCACCACCGTAGCATCGTAGACGGAGTCGTAGTCCTCTAAAAATTTCGATCCACAGGTAGTCCTGAAACCAAGAGTTTGTATGTTATCTTTTATTGCTCCGGGAATACCTTTCAGCGGACGGTCGATAAGTTCTCGGGCTTTTTCCAGTAGGTCGTTTCTGTTGGCAAGCTCCAGATAAGCCTGAACGTCTGACTCGCTATCGTCAATTTCCTCAAATAGGTCATTGATGAGTCTTTCCAGTTTTTCCGGGGACTCCTCCAGTAAATCTATTAATTCGTGAAGTGTAAGTTCGTTTAATGAGATTGGAACTACCTCCCATAATGGAGATTATATCCGGTTTTTTTCTGTTTTCTTAACCTTTATGAATTATAACCGGTGGGTTGTTACGATCAAATGAGATCAATAAAAAAGGACTGCGAGGAAAATCCCCGCAGCCCCGAGCGTAGATTTAGTCACCTAGACCGCCTGGAGCAGCCAATTATTTGTCGTTACTGAACTCTAGATATCTTATCATTGATCCGGGCCCTCATGGTAAACGTCTTCCAATTTTCCGGCAAGGTAGTCGTCGTAGGCCGCCATGTCGAAGTTTCCGTGACCGCTATAGTTAAAGACAATGGTCTTATCTTCGTTTTCCTTTTTAGCTTTTTTGGCTTCGTCAATTGCCACTTTGATGGCATGAGCTGATTCCGGAGCAGGAATGTAGCCTTCCGTGTTGGCGAAGGTAAGAGCTGCCTCGAATACCTCCGTTTGCTCAAGAGCTCTGGCGGTCATGTAATCTTTACTGTGGAGACGGCCGACTATCGGAGCCATTCCGTGGTACCTCAATCCACCGGCGTGAATTCCGTCGGGAACGAAGTCATGACCGAGCGTATACATATTCATCAACGGAGTCATCTCGCCGCTGTCGGCGTAGTCATACTTCTGGGTACCTTTGGTCAGGGTCGGACATGCAGTTGCTTCGGCTCCAATGAGTTTGATGTTCTCTCCCTCGGCAATAATATCTTCGAGGAAGGGCAGGACGAGACCACCAAAGTTGCTACCCCCGCCCGTGCAGCCGATTAGGACGTCAGGTTTTTGTCCATCTTTTTCGAGCTGTAGCCTGGTTTCCTTTCCCAGTATCGACTGGTGTATGAGCACGTGGTTAAGCACGCTACCCAGGGAATACTTCGCTTCGTCGGATTTGGTTGCCAGTTCTATGGCTTCGCTGATTGCCATTCCCAGCGTGCCGTCCGTATCGGGTTTCTCCTCCAGAAAGCTCCGCCCGACCTCGGTTTCTTCCGAAGGGCTGGGGACAATATCTCCGTTCCAGCTCTGGATCATGGACTTTCTATAAGGTTTCTGGTCGTAACTTACTCTTACCATGAAAACTTTTGCGTTTATTCCAAACTGCGAAGTAGTGAAACTCAAGGCACTTCCCCACTGGCCTGCGCCGGTCTCCGTAGTTAGTGTTTCCAACCCTTCCTGTTTGGCGTAATAGGTCTGGGGAAGGGCGGTGTTGGGTTTATGACTGCCCGGGGGAGACGCACCTTCGTACTTGAAGTATATTCTAGCTGGTGTGCCTAGTTCCTGTTCTAGATTGGTTGCCCTTATCAGCGGTGTAGGTCTCCAGATTTTGTACTTTTCCCGGACTTCCTCCGGAATATCTACTTCCTCTGTCTGACTTACCTCAAGATCTATTGACCCCTCGGGGAATATTTTCTTGAGTTCCTCCGGTTTCATCGGCTCTTCCGTTTCCGGATTGAGTGGTGGTTCAAGCGGATTTTCGAACAATGGCAGGGGATTGAACCAACTAGTTGGCATGTCTGTTTGGTCAAGATGGATCATTTTATTTTTATTTTTCATAGTAGACCTCCTGTTGATAGGAATAATACAACTTGGGATAATAAAGAAATTAAACGCATCAACTACGGAATGAGGTTTTTTTGGTATTACCAAGCAGGTTCAAGCTGCTCCGGGAAGAAAGTCGATAGTTTTAGGTGAATCGAAACTACGGGAAGGACGTCCGTGGTAGAAGTGCAGAAAAAGGCGGGGCTAGAAATTGTCAGCTTTTTAGTGGGTTCAGCCGAGCCAAACCCGATCACCGAAATTCATTATCATCACCTTGTACATTAATTTTTAATAGTATATTATAATCGGGATAATTAATCAACTAGTTCTCCGGAAGCTCTATGGCTTAGACCTCCTTGCATACTTTATAACTCTAACTTATTATTAATCCATCAACGGGGCCGTAGCTCAGTCGGGAGAGCGCGTGGTCGGCATCCACGAGGTCACGGGTTCGAATCCCGTCGGCTCCACCACCCTTCTTACCTAAAACTTTCTGGAACATCGAAGTTGTAAATTTCAAATTTAAATGTCCTGGAAAATATGTCCTGGAAAATTCAGGGTATTAGTTTGAGTTTGATATAACCTAAAGTGCCCTTTATTGGGAAGTTCTAATATAAAACTGATTTAGTAAGCTAATTGCTTTTTCGTTGTTCGAGGAATCAAAAACGATGAGACTCTCGGCTTCTCTTAATACCGTTTGGAAAGAGAAGCGGGAAATTGGAAAGGTTCCGGAGGCCGGGAAGCTCTGGAAACACAGGCGGGTCCTGTGAACCACCGCTTACCAGATTGGGGCATATTTTAGCCTCTATAGAAGTAGTTACTATCCTGACGTTTTACATCGTCGCTTCGGTGATCACAGGAGACCACCCCCTTTTCATCACCGAAATTAGCCGAGAATGCTCTCCAGCACCCACTTTAGTATTGACCACGAGCGGAGATAAATAATTACAGCTGGAGTTTTTCGCTGTAAATCAAAACCCATAACCGCTCGTAGATACTAAAGTGGGTGCTGGATCTCGAGTTTTCGAAGAAGGTGGCTTTTTGGTTGAAATAGTTTTGTTATAAGCCCCGACCGGAAGTGCGGGGAAATTGACTCCTTTCTTCTTCCTTCAGCTCAATTCCAGCAGTATATCGTATAACTTCGAGTGATCAGGGGGGACAGATTTATAAAGGTTAGTTTAATTTCAGTTCGACCGGACCGTGGTTCATACCTAGATGGGGGTTGAAAGGGGGAATATAATTAAATGAAGTAAAAAAGGTCCTTTACAGATAAATTGATTTTTGGTTTTTTCGATTTATCCTGGGCTGATATATTCTCGGCTTTACATTGATGCTTAACCATCTATATTCCCACCCAGGAAGGGAAAAGTCGATTGGGAAAGGTTTTCCGGGCTGGGGTTTCTGCCTCCTTCCCCAGTTCGGTTTTTCCCTCCCAACTCGGCTGAGGGCCCTATTCCCGACCTGGGTGGAACATTGAAATGCACTCTATAATATCAAACCGAAACTAGGTCGATCAACCTGATAGGGAAAGTTTTTAACTATAGTAGTGATTCAGCCTCGTTCTCTCGAAATTTTTACCTGATTTCCAAGAGTAGCCTCAATTTCTTCACCGGCAAGATTTATTTCGACGTTTTCCCCTATTAGAGATTGAACCGTTTTTACCTTATTTAGTTGTGATTGATCCATAATAATTGAATTTCTGACCTCCGCGTCGCGAACTACTACGTTTTCTCCTACTGTGGCGTTTGGTCCCACTGTAGAATTAATTATGCGGGCTCCTTCGGCTACGTGTGCTGGTCCCCGTAGCTCGCTATTTTCAATCTGGCTGGTTTCTGCTACTATTATTTTTTCCCGATCCGTGAGTGTCGAACTTTTAACTTTTCCTTCTATTTGACCCTCGGCTTCATCTAACAGAACCCGATTTGCTTTTAACGCATCCGAGGGTCGACCTACGTCCAGCCACCAGCCCTCAAGCTCCGTCGGAGTTACGGGTTTCCCTTTGTTTATCAGTTGGGCAATTGCATCCGTTATCTCAAGTTCCCCCCGATCCGAAGGCTCTATATCCTCGATTGCAGAAAAGATATCCTGATCGAAAAGGTAGGTACCGACGATTGCAAGGTTACTGGGAGGATCATCCGGTTTCTCAACGAGGTTTACGATTCTTCCATTCTCGATTTCTGCTACTCCGAACCTTTCGGGATCGTCTACCGGAGCGAGCAGGATTGACGCAGCTGGTTCTTCTTTCTCGAACCTGCCGACCATCTCCGTAAGGCCGTAACTCAAAAGGTTGTCTCCGAGATAAACAAGAAAAGGATCGTCTTCGGCGAAATCACGAGCACAGGCGACTGCGTGAGCAAGTCCCTTTGGATTCTCCTGGTGTATATATGTGATTGATGCACCCCATTTTGAGGAACCGAGCGCTTCTCGGTAGAGGGACTCCATTTCAGGCGAAACTACGAGTCCGACTTCAGTTATTCCGGCGTCTATGACTTTTTCTACGTTGTACTGCAGTATTGGTTTATTAGCTACCGGGATAAGATGCTTCGGCGTGGAGTAACTTATAGGACGCATTCTCGTGCCCTTTCCAGCACAGAGAAATACTCCTTTCAAGGTAATCACCTCTGTTGAGCTATTGGTTGGAGTCTTGGAGTTTGGTGTGATCCATAGAAATATGATGTAAGGAGAAGAGGTTTTTTTCAACTATGCACTAACTCCTTTTGTAAACGATGAACCCAGAGGAGGAACGATTCATTCGGGCCGGAGCGGCCATCTATTATCTATTGTTTTTACGTCCCCCTGGCTTAAAATTTTACCAACCTCAATATTTAACCTAAGAAGGGGGAAAATTCATGGCCGCGCAGCCCGTTGTAACGATTTATGGGAATTCCGATTCCGGAAAGACAGAGTTGGTTGTAAAACTCGTTGAAGTGTTCGTCGGTGAGGGAGTTGAAGTTTGTACGATCAAACACAGCCCCAGCAAGCTAAGACTGGACGAGGAAGGTAAGGACAGCTGGAAACATAAAAAAGCTGGTTCTCGGTTGACCGTGCTTGCTACTGAGGTGGAGACCTCCTTCCTCGTGCCGCGCGAGATGAAGCTGGTAGAGATCGAGGAAACCCTGGAAAGGATAGGGGGCTTTGATCTTATAATAGCCGAGGGGTACAAAGATTCAGATGCTCCGAAGGTGGCTGTTGGAGATATAGATCCTCGGGACAATACCCTGCATGAATACAACGGTGATTTTCCCGAGCTTAAGCGAAAAATTAATGACCTAATTGATCTTAAGGGGATCGAGGATGACCTTCCGGGTATAGATTGTGGGAGATGTGGCTACGATAGTTGCGAAGAGCTGGCAAGGGCTATATTGCAGGGAGAGAAGAAACTTTCCGACTGTGAGGTTAGAGAGCAACGCAGAGTAATGCTGAAAGTTAACGGAGAAGACGTCCCGCTGGAGAACTTTCCCGCCCAATTTGTCGAAGGGGGGTTAAAAGGAATGTTGCGTTCTCTCAAGGGAGTCGACGACGAGATTGACCAAATTTCCCTCGAAATTCGCGACTGAACACGCTTAGAGCCAGCCAGTAATGATCGGCCCGGCACTTGCTCAATTCGATCTTTTTACCGCTCAAGTTTCGAAACGGGACAGCAGGGTGACGGTAATTGCTTCGGACCGGGATACGGAATTCAGGGCTCACCTTAGAAATACAGGAAGGCTCGAAAACTTAATTTATCCTGGAGTGACCATAACCTGTGAGTGGAAGGAGAGTGGGAAAACTGACGCAAGGGTTATCGGAGCAGTGGATGGCGGAGCTCACGTTCTACTGGACACTTACGTCCAGGAGAAATCGTTCGGCAAAATTCTTGAGGATGGTCTCCTTAAGAGGTTTTCGTCGGATCTTGACATCAAAAGTCAGGTTTCTTTTGAGGGGAAAAGGTTTGATTTCGGCATAAAACCGGACGGGAAAACGGGGTATATCGAATTAAAGTCCGCCGTCACGTGCAAAAGTGGCTGGGCGAGCTATCCGGATGCTCCTTCGGAACGTGGTCTTGAGCATCTTGACGTGCTGGAGAGGATTTCCAGAGAAGGCCACCCAGCGTACGTGGTTTTTACCGTAACTCACCCGGATTGCGACAGGTTTAGGCCGAACGGCGATGTTCAACCAGAGATGGTTGCCAGGTTGCAGTCCGCAGAGGAAGCGGGCGTGGATATTTTCGCAGTAAAAATGGTGATAACGGAAGAAGGGAAGGTTTTGCTTTCGAATTCGGACGTTCCAGTCAGCCTGCAATACTAGCCTTCGGCAGTTTATTCAGGTTCGGTGGGACTTTCACCTTTTCAATAACTGGAGTATAATTATAGGTCATTCATGAAAAAGATTTCTATAAAAGGTGCAGGCGAGCACAACCTGAAAGATATAGACCTGGACATTCCCAGGGACAAATTGATTGTGATTTCCGGCCTGAGCGGATCGGGTAAGTCTTCCCTTGCTTTGGATACGATATACGCCGAAGGCAGGCGGAGATATCTCGAGTCATTGTCCGCTTACGCCCGACGTTTCCTCGGTCAGATGGAGAAACCCGACGTGGATTTCATTGAAGGTCTTTCTCCCTCGATATCTATTGATCAAAAAACCACCGGGCAGAATCCGAGATCGACCGTAGGCACGGCAACGGAAATTTACGATTATCTAAGGCTACTCTACGCTCACGTCGGAGTACCGCACTGTCCGAACTGTGGAAAGGGACTCTCCGCTCAAACGGCTGAAAGAATAATTGACCAGGTAATTGACCTGGAAGACGAATCAAAAATTTACATCCTGGCGCCGGTGGTTCGGGGCAGAAAAGGGGAGTACCAGGATCTATTCCAGCAGTTGAGTGATCAGGGGTACCTTCGAGTCCGAGTAGACGGGAGTATAAGGGAGCTGGAAGAAGAAATAGAGCTGGAGAAATACGTGAAGCACGATATAGAAGTCGTAGTTGACAGGTTGTTAATAAAGGAGGGTATACGCTCCCGACTTGCGGACTCAGTGGAGACCGCTCTGGATCTCGCCGAAGGTAATCTGATCGTTAAGGTAAAAAACGGAGAAGAACTGACTTTCAGCGAAAAACAGGCATGTTCGGAGTGTGGGATAAGCGTACCTGAACTTACTCCCAGGATGTTTTCGTTTAATAGTCCTTACGGTGCCTGTCAGAAGTGTGACGGTCTCGGGAAGAAGGCGGAAGTGGATCCAGATCTCGTCCTTGATAGAAGTCTTTCAATAGAGGAAGGAGCTATTCTCCCGTGGCGAAAGAATCCGGGTAAGTGGCGGAAAGCTATTCTGTCTGCGTTCTGTAAGAAGCACGATATACCCAAAGATCAACCTCTCGAGGATCTTTCGGAGAAAAAAATTGATCTCCTCCTGTACGGAGACGAGGAGAAGGTGAGTTTCCTATATACAAACCGAAAGGGTCAGACGAAGAGGCACAAGAGAAAGTTCAAAGGGGTTATTGAAGAGCTGGAAAAGAAATATCGTGACTCAAGTTCCAACAGCAGCAGGAAGAGAATAGAGGAGTACATGGCAAAACTTCCTTGTCCTGAATGCGACGGTGGGCGGTTAAACCCAAAAAGTATGGCGGTTACTTTATCCGGCAAAAATATCAAAGAAGTAACCAGTCTGTCGATTGACAGGGCTTACGAGTTCTTCAATTCCCTGGAACTCAGTGAAAACGAGCAGTTGATTGCGGGAGAGATACTGGATGAGATCAAAGCCAGGCTGGGATTTCTGCTTGACGTGGGGCTGGATTACCTAACGCTGGACCGGGAGGCAGGAACTTTATCCGGCGGGGAAGCTCATCGGATAAAACTGGCGACCCAGATAGGATCCGGGTTAACGGGAGTTCTGTATATTCTGGATGAGCCGACCGTGGGTTTACACCAGCATGACGTAGATCGACTTCTCGATACGCTAAAAGATCTCCGGGATATGGACAACACAGTGATAGTTGTCGAGCACGACAGAAAGACGATAATGGAATCCGACTGGGTTGTAGAACTGGGACCCAAGGCCGGCGTAAACGGGGGAGAGGTAATTCATGAAGGGTCGCCGGAAGGGTTGGTTGCCAACGAGGACTCGCTAACCGGACAGTATCTGAGAGGAGAGAAGGAGATTCCGATTCCGCGAAAACGCCGCCATTCTCCTGGCCAAAAGCTCTGGATCCGCGGCGCCAGGGAACACAATCTTCAGGACATCGATGTGGGTATACCGCTAGGTCTATTCAACTGCGTAACTGGTGTATCCGGTTCGGGGAAATCGACCCTGATAAATGATATCCTCTTCCGACAGCTCGAGCGGGAACTTCACAATAGTGGAGCAAAACCAGGAGAACATGACGAAGTCGAGGGAGTTGAGCACCTCGACAAGGTGATAGAAATAGATCAGTCACCGATAGGCCGAACTCCCCGGTCGAACCCGGCGACTTATATTAAAGTATTCAGGTATATCAGGGAACTCTTTGCCGAGACCCCTGAAGCAAAGGCGAGAGGGTACGAAAAGGGTCGCTTTTCCTTTAACCGTAAAGGAGGTCGCTGTGAGGAGTGCAAAGGTCGAGGGCACAAAGAAATTGAAATGCACTTCTTGCCTGACGTTTCCGTTCCCTGCGAGGACTGTAATGGAAAACGTTACAATAAGGAGACACTACAGGTTACTTACAAAGGGAAAACTATCGCCGACATCTTGGAGATGACGGTCGAAGAGGCACTGCACTTCTTTGCCAATCACGGAAAGATTAAGAATAAGCTGGAAACTTTGATGGATATAGGACTCGGTTACATGAAACTGGGTCAGCCTTCGACGACTCTTTCCGGAGGCGAAGCCCAGAGGATAAAACTTGCCCGGGAATTATCCCGAAGGAGGAAAGGGCATACGCTATACCTATTTGACGAACCGACTACAGGTCTACACGCCGAGGATATTCGAAAATTAATGGATGTCCTGCATCGGCTGGTGGACGATGAGAATACCGTGGTTGTAATTGAGCATAACCCTCACGTTATCAAAACCGCGGACTGGATAATCGATCTTGGTCCGCGTGGGGGCAAGCACGGAGGGGAATTGATCGCTGAAGGAACGCCCGAGGAAATAAGTAGTAGCGAGGAGTCGTTCACGGGGGATATACTCGAGGGTATATTCTCGGAAAAGAGAGAAGAGTTGCTGGCCAAATGAACCTAGAAGAAAAAGTAAGGGATTTCCCGGAACAACCGGGAGTTTATATTATTCGCTCCGAGGGAAAAGTAATATACGTGGGAAAGTCCGCTTCGCTTAGGGACCGAGTGAAAAGTTACTTCAATTCGGGCAAAGCTGGTTCTGTTAAGACGAAGAACCTGAGAGAAGAGGCGGACGATGTGGATTACATAGTAGCTGATTCGGAAGTAGAAGCCCTAATCCTGGAAGAAAACCTCATAAAAGAATACAGACCAAAATATAACGTTCTTCTCAAGGACAACAAACGGTATCCTTACATAAAACTCACCGACGAAAAGTTCCCCCAGCTTGAAGTTTCGCGTAAGCGAGGTGATGAATCGGGTGAACTCTACGGCCCATATATAGATTCCGGGGCAATGAGGAAGACTCTCGACACGATCGAAAAGATATTCCCGGTTCGGGACTGTAGCTGGAAACCTGAAGACGGTCATCGGCGTCCCTGTTTACGATACCATATAGATCTCTGCCCTGCACCCTGTGCCGGCAAAGCGGACAGGGAAACTTACATGGAATCTATCGAAAAAATTCGGGACCTGCTCAAAGGGAAAATAGGCGAAGTAGCGGACCAGTTAAGGGAAAAGATGGAAATCGCTTCCGACAATAAGGATTTTGAGAAAGCCGCTGAATGGCGCGATAAGCTTGAGGCATTGAAAAAGATAACCCGGGACCAGAACGTTCGGTTGTCAGATGAACTTGATAGAGACTTTATCGCTCTTTCGGAGAAGCAGGGTACGGAAGAAGATGACGAGGCCTGGGGGACGATTCAGGTGTTTTTCGTTCGTGCTGGAAGGATAACCGGACAGGATAGTTTCGACCTGGAGTTTCCTTCGGATGTAGAGTCCTCCGCTATTCTCGGTGGGTTTATAAAAAAGTTTTATTCAAACCGAAGAGTAATACCGGCGGAGATCTACGTAGAAGAGGACCCCGAAGATGCTTCTACTATCGAAGAGTGGCTTGAGGAATCCCGGTCGGGAAAGGTTGAGATAAAAATTCCCAAACGCGGTCAGAAGAAAAAGATCCTCGATATGGCGAGCCGAAACGCTCGTTACGGGCGTGGTGGAGGAAAAAGGGGTAAGTCCGAGTTCGAAGGAGAACCCGAAGGTAAAGGGCTCGAAGAAGTACAGGAGGTCCTTGACCTGCCAACCCCTCCCCATCGAATCGAGGGATACGACGTCTCAAATATTTCAGGTACGAATTCTGTCGGGTCCATGGTTGTATTTGAGGGGGGTAGATCGACCAATCGGAAGTACAGAAGATTCAGGATAAAAGAGAAGGAGGGGCCCGACGACTATCTGATGCTCCAGGAGGTACTCAGGAGAAGATTTAGACACGGACTTGATGCTAAAGACGGGGAGAAAGATAGGGAATTCGACGAAAGTTTTTCCAGCTTTCCGGATCTGATTTTGATCGACGGGGGAAAGGGCCAGCTGAACGCGGTAACGAAAGTACTGGAATCTCTGAGTATGGCTAACATCCCCGTTATCGGTCTGGCAAAAGAATATGAAGAAGTATTCCGCCCCGGAGAAACTACTTCAGTAGGGTTTTCCCGTGATTCAGAAGGTCTCAAGCTGCTTCAGCGGGTCAGGGATGAAGCGCATCGCTTCGCTGTTAATTATCACAGAAGATTGAGACAGAAACGAACGGTTCGATCTTCGCTCGACTCAATTAAGGGCATAGGTCCGAAGAGGAAAAAGGCCCTCTTAAATACTTTTGATTCAGTAGAAAGAGTTAGTGAAGCCACTCCTGAAGAATTGAAGAGCATTTCCGAAATACCGGATAAAGTGGCAGAAAGAGTGGCGGAGTTTTTTTCGGAGCGCACGGAAGATAGCGCTAGCTAAAATAATTCAAAACGTGGTCGACGATCTTTCTCGATGCATTCCCCTGCCCAAAAGGGCTTACCTTTTTGACCATTTTTTGGTAACTTGATTCATCGCTGAGTAAATTAGTCGCCTCCGAGACGATTCTGTCGGTATCCGTGCCGACCAGCTTTGCAGTACCTGCCTCCACGGCCTCAGGGCGCTCGGTCTTTTCTCGCGCGACGAGAACGGGAACTCCAAAGGACGGGGCCTCTTCCTGAATGCCGCCGGAATCAGTAATTATCAGGTCCGATATTCTCATTAAACCGACAAATGCGAGATAGTCGATCGGCTCTACAAGGTTTATCCTTTCCGTCTCACCGAGGATCTCGTGAACGGCATCCTGGACTTTCGGGTTCAGATGTACCGGAAAGACTACTTCTAGGTTGGGAAACCTTTCGGTTATTTGTTTAATTGCTCGGGCAACTCTCTTAATTCCCCCGCCGAGGCTCTCTCTCCGGTGAGTGGTAACTAAGAGCAGCCTCTTCTTACCGCTTTCAAATCTTGTGATGTCAACAGGATAAGTTGGATGAACCACGCCTCGTTCAATAGATTCTTCGATTTTGAGCAGGGCGTCGATTACGGTATTTCCCGTCACGGAGATTGAATCGCTCGGAAAATTCTCTTTCAAAAGGTTATCTTTGGCACCTTCCGTCGGGGCGTAGAGAAGATCGGAAAGTGAGTCGGCTAATCTTCGGTTTATCTCTTCCGGGAACGGATTTGCCCTGTCCCCGCTCCGCAGGCCGGCTTCAACATGCCCCACGGTAGTCCGGTGGTAAAACCCTGTTAGAGCACCTACGAATGCAGTCGTAGTATCACCCTGAACGAATACGAGGTCGGGATCCTCGGCCTTAACTGTCTGAGATATTCCAGTTACCGCCCGCGACGTGAGGCCTGAAAGGCTCTGAGACTCCTCCATGAGTTCTAGATTGTAATCAACTGTTAGGTCAAATACTTCGAGAGCTCCAGTCAACATTTCGCGATGTTGACCCGATGAGCAAAGCACGGACTGAATTTCTTCTCTTTCCTCAAGTTCGTTTAACAGGGGTGCCAGTTTTATCGCTTCCGGACGCGTACCGCACACGGTCAATATTTTTATCATTGTAATCGTAAAGGGTATTCGATTGATTGTATCTTTGCAATTATGGTCGTATAAACAGGAGATAGTCGGTCTTAAATAAGTCAGGAACAGGAAGCGTTTCGGCATAAATAACATTTAAAGAAATAACCCCTTTTCCGGTCCAACTATTTAAAACTCGCTACATTTTTTGCAAAATGAACTACCATGAACAGGAAGTCCAGTAGTTTCCGAACCGGACTCGTTTTTTTGATCGTTTTCTGGTTGATCGCATTTTCTCTCGTCGTCCTGCCTGCCGAGGTCACAGTCACGCCTCTACTCGACACGCCTAATAACCGAACTTATTACAACGAATTGCTGGATTCTCTGCGGGAGGCGGAGTCGTCGATCAGCGTGCTGATGGCCACAGCCAACTATTATCCCGAATATCCCGACGGACTCCAGAACAGGCTATATGACGCCTTAGTAGAGGCAGATGAACGCGGTGTAAATGTAAGAATAGTTCTTGATAAGAGTGATTGGTCGGAAGAGATAACCAAGACTAACCGGGAGACTGCTCGCTATCTTCGTGAAAGGGGGCTTGAAGTCAAATTCGACGATCCCGAGGTGACAACTCACGCGAAGACCATAATAGTGGACGAAAAGGTAGTTTTTCTGGGTTCCAGTAACTGGAATTTCCCAACTTATACCGAGACCTATCAGGCCAATCTTAAACTTGTATCTGGTAAGATTGGTCGATTTTACGATCGATTTTTTGATGCGGTCTGGCTGGGCAAAGCCCCGAAGCGGTTGACGCTTCCAGAAATGTCAGGTGGAAAATCTATAGTTCCGCTAATTAGCACGGGGGAGAGCCGGGCCTATTTCGAGACCGCAAAACAACTGCTGAGAGAAGCCGAGGAGTCAATTGATCTAGTACTGTTTAAAATTACCCGATACTCGAGTTTTGGTGATAGCAAATCCAACCTGTTAACGGAAGAACTGGTGAAGGCTCGGAACCGGGGAGTTGATGTGAGGATAGTTCTGGACGTAAATACCTGGTCGGAAGGTGTAAATCAGTCAAACCGGGAAACCACCCTCTGGCTTCTCGGCAAAGGGATCGGGAACGTGAAGTTCGATAGTCGGGAGTCCACCACGCACAGCAAAGTACTGATAATTGACGGGGAGACCGTGATGGTTGGCTCGAGCAACTGGTCTTACTATTCTCTTGACGAAAACCTTGAGGTGGACGTGGTTATAAAAAAGTCACCCTCAGCGGCTAAACCGTTTGAGGTCTATTTCGAGGAAATCTGGAAGAGGGCCAATATCCCTTCCCGGGAGGAATTAAGCGGGGGTTACTGAGCTAGAATTCGCGGATAGATTTTTCTTCGAGCTGGAGGGCAATAATTTCCTTCACCTCCTCGAACCCGAGCGTTTTGCCGTCAGTATATGGAACAGCTTCGTTTTTCGACCAAAATTCCATTGCTTTTTTCGCCTGAAGCTCGGTTATATAGTTGTTCAACGATAGGTCAAGCTCCCCCTCCTCTACGTCCCAGCGCGAAATCACTATTTTAACCGGAAGCTTATCTGAAAGCTCCAGGCTGCTGTCGCCTTCTATCCTGTAAGAACTCTCCGACAAACTTTCGCTGAGATGTCCGGATAAGTTAAAAGTCCAGAAAGGTGAATCGAGAGGGACCCGGACGGTATAAGGTACCGTGAAGGTTTCCCCCGGAGAGATAGGACATGTAATTATCCATTGGTCAGTAGAGGATTTGTAAGCAATATTATCGGTTTCGCCGGGAACGATTTCCCAGCTATCCGGTAGTTCTTCCTCAAGCCCTACCCCCATTAAGGTTCTGTTCCTCGGTTTTATTATGATCTCAACACCAAGCTCAATTACCTCTTCGTCTTCCGCTGCTGGAGTACTTTCGGCGTCCACGAATAGCAAGTTGTCGGGCAGGTTAGTTTTGATCTCTCGCGAAACGTCTGGGTTGGCCCGTTTTTCAAGGTTTAATTTGGAACTCGTGTCCACTCCTTTCTGGTGATAGAGCAAAGCTTTTTTGACGAATTCAAAGTTGATTTCTTTCCGATTGAGTCCGGGAAGGTTCTCTCCTTTTTGCCAGGCGGTAATAAGTCTTTCAACCTGCCGGAAGGTAATCCTGTTCGATAGATCGAAGTTAAGCTCCCTTTTGTCGATTTCGTAGTGAGATAGAGCTACCAGCGGATCTACTTCTTCTACCACGATCAGGGTCGAGTCACCGGCAATTTTTTCATCGAATTCCGGGCTCGCACTGGTAATTTCACCGCTGAGCTCTACTTTACGATCTATAGAATCAGCATCGAGCTGAGTTCGGGAAGGAGCCTTTATTTGATAGGAAATTCGTTTTTTGTCACCGGGTTCGAACCCGGTGGGTAGCAACCACTGATTTGTGGAGGGTTTGTATACAGCTTTTTCACTGTCTTCCGGAATTACCCGCCAGCCCCCGGGTAGCGATTCCTCTACCCCTATTCCGGAAACCTCAGTCCGGGCCGTGATTTCTATAGTGCAATTGACGTTTTTCCCAGGCAGGACTTTTCGGGCTGATAGATTTCTTTCAGCTTTAAACGGGGTCTTTCTAACTGTTACTTGTTTTCGTTTTTCTGCCTTATTTCCATGGTTATCGGTTACTCTAAGGGCGATTTCGTGACTCTCAGGATCCGTGAAAGTGTGTCGCATTGTAGGTTCGTGAGAAGCGTAAGTAAAATGTCCGTCTCCAGTTAAGTCCCATTCGTACTGGGTTATTGTTCCTTCTGGGGCTATTGAACTCGAACCATCCAAGATCAAAGTCAAACCGGGTTGGGATGATCTAGAGGTTGAGAAAACCGGTTTCGGTCTTTGCTCCCTTCCGACACCCTGCAATCTAATATCGACGCTCGGGTCCAGGGTCAATAGTTTGTGGTTCTCAGCATTACCGGAAACTATCCGTATCTCGGTAATATTTTCCAGAGTGCCAAAATCAAGAGTGAGGTCAGGGTACTTCTCTAGATCTCTTATTATTGCTCCGTCGGCAAATCCGGGACCCCAGGACCACTGGAAGTTCGCTACGGGAGGATTAAAGAAGTATTCGTCAGTTGAATCCATCTCAGAAGTATCGTCCTGGAGGAGAAGTTCAGCACTTTCCGACAGCCCCGATATAGTTAATTGGCCAGTCCCTCCATGGGAAGAGCCAGGACCCCCCATTATGACAATTAAACTGGTTCGGTTCGAGGGTGTTCGATAAGGGATTAAAAGACAGCTTTTTGGGCTTTCCAGTCCAGTATTGGGTTTGGCTTTATAATAATTGTAGAAATCGTTCGCCGGTATATTCCCCCAGAAGTATTCCAGCCTGGTGGAGGCTGTTTTGCCATTTTTGGTCTCCAGTACGAGGTGATCCTTTGCATTCGAATTGAAAGTGGATAGTAGAACAAGTGGGAGAACTACAAGAAAAATGGCCAGGAATTTAACAGTTTTGCTGAGGTGACATGAGGACACTTTATCCTCCTTTTTTAAATCTATAGTATTGATATTTTCTCTAGTTTATAAAAAGGTAAAGGTTTCGTCAAGCAAAAAACTTGTTTGATAGTTGAATTGTGGAATTACTCTTTTTAGGTTAGTTTACTGATCTCCCGGACATTAATTCTCGATAGCGGTCGTGCCCTGGTAATAGGTATAGTATATTAGTATAATTTTTCTATATTGATATAGATAATAAAATTGTCTAAACATTAAACCTCCCTGTTACTAAGTACTAAGAGGTGAAGAATATGTATAGCAGAAAAGTCCAGATCACCGGTGGTTCAACTTTTATGGTTACCCTACCTAAAGCGTGGGCCGAAGGAATTGGCCTGGAGCCGGGGACAGAAGTCAATATGGTGAGTATAAAGCCAAACACGATGGTTCTGCAGCCCCAGACTCAGCTGGAAGAGAAGGACAAAGTTGGTAAACTGGAGATAGGAAATAAAGAGGGCGCAGTTCTGACAAGGAGCATAATATCTCTCTATATAGCGGGTTACGAAGTTATTACAATTGAGGGAGAACAGATAACTTCTGGTCAGAGGGGCACGATCAGGAAGACTACACAGTCCCTAATTGGCCCTGAAATAGTAGAAGAATCTTCAAATCAAATAATAATCCGTAACCTCTCGGACCTCTCCGAACTTTCGATAAACGAGACACTATCAAGAATATATCAGATATCTCGTACCATGTTCGAGGACTCCGTTCACGCCATGGTTGAAGGCAACCACGAACTTGCCAGGGATGTAGAAGACAGGGACGACGACGTGGATAGACTATACCTCGCTCTATCCCGCAGGTTCAGGGTTATGTTGTATACTATAGTTGAACGAAATGGAAAAGAGGTAAATAGGGCTCGTTACTTCGATTATCAGACGGCCGCAAAACAGCTGGAGAGAATAGCGGATCACGCCAAAAAAATAGCCAGCATAGCTCCTGAACTGGAAGAAGGTTTGCCGAATGAAGTTAAAGAAGCGTTTAACAAGACAGCCGTTGAGGCTCTGTCCATAGTGGACAAATCAGTGAAATCTCTTACCCGGAGAGACATCGATCTAGCAAATGAAGCCCTCTCTCAGGGGGAAGTTATAGAGGAAAATCTGTTTGATCTCGATAAATCGTTGAGAAAACTTGACCCACAGAACGCTCAGTTGCTGGGCATAGTTTCCGATAGCATAGAAAGAGTGAAGGAATACGGAAAGAACATAGCGGAGACCGCTCTAAACTCTTCCTGTCCGTTGCCCGGTGAAGGTCCTGGCTGGGAGGCATAACCGCCGCCAGACGGTTTTGCTGTTGCATTGTTCGGTCTCTATATCTTACTTTTAATTACATCATATAACTTGGAGGTTAATACATGAACGAAGAAAAAGACAAAAGAGATAAGCAAGAGGAAAACCCAGAAGGTGAGGAAGAAACAGAGGAACAAGACCTAGAATCGAAGATGAACGAGATGGCAGGTGGCATGGGAGGAGGAATGGGTGGTTTAGGACAGATTATGAGCCAGATGGGTGGCATGGGAGGAGGAATGGGTGGACGATCGGGCCCTGATCCTCAAATGCTTAAGTCGATTCAGGAACTCCAGAAAAAGCTGGAAGAATTGGAAGAGAAAATTGACGAGATAAACGAAAAACTTTAGGTTTTTGGTGGAGATGAGCGGACTCGAACCGCCGACCTCCGCGTTGCGAACGCGGCGCTCTCCCGACTGAGCTACATCCCCCTGATTTCTAAGCTATTATAAAAGAAAGGGTAATTTCCCTCAAGAGATATTTTTACCGGTAAAGCGACTGGAATTGCGCGTATTGATTAAACTTGACTAAAATAGTATAGTTTTCTTGGTGGTAAAAATGAATGAACTGGTCTATTTAGATCACGCAGCGACAACTCCGGTTGCGAAGTCCGTAAAGAAAAAGATGTCAATTTTCTTCCGGGAAAAGTTTGGAAACCCTTCAAGTCTTTATTCTACTGCAAACGAGGCAAAAAGGGAAGGGCTGGAGAGAAGTCGGGAAAGGATTTCAAATTATCTGGACGTAAGGTCGGACGAGATCATTTTTACCTCGGGTGCCACGGAATCGGATAATCTCGCCATTAAAGGCGTCGCTTTTTCAAAGGACGAGTCCGCTCACTTTATTACTTCGGAAATCGAACACCATGCGGTTCTCCACGCTTTTGAGTGGCTGGAAGATCAGGGGCACGATGTCTCCTATCTCGAAGTTGACGAAGACGGATTCGTCAACCCGGAAGATCTAAAAAATGCTCTGCGCAATGATACTGCCCTCGTCTCCATCATGTACGCTAACAACGAGATTGGCACTGTCCAACCCATCGGAGAACTGGCGAAGATTGCAGAGGAAAACGGATCACTGTTTCACACGGATGCGGTTCAAGCTTATGGGAAGTTCCCGCTGGATTTAGAATACGTTGATATGCTCTCGGCTTCGGGTCATAAGATTTATGGGCCTAAAGGAGTTGGACTGCTTTATCGGCGCAAGGGAGTAAAGTTAAAGCCGTTGATTCATGGAGGGGGACACGAGAGCGGCCTTAGAAGCGGCACGGAGAATGTGCCCGGAGTTGTCGGATTGGCAGAGGCTACAGAGCTTATGGCCGAAGAACAGAAGGAAGAAATCCCCCGCCAGAAGGAGTTGAGGGATAGGATAATTGATCGAGTACTGGATATACCTGATGCGAGGTTGAACGGGCCTGAAGATAACAGACTGGCAAATAACGCCAACTTCAGTTTTAAGGGGATTGAAGGGGAGTCGATAGTAATGAAGCTCGACAACCGGAATATTGCTGCCAGCACAGGGTCGGCTTGTTCCTCGCCCAGTCTCGAACCCAGTCACGTCCTTCTTGCCATTGGTCTTCCTCTTTCACTTGCTCACGGGAGTTTGAGGCTCACTCTGGGTAGAGAAACAACGGAAAAAGAGGTCGACTATTTGCTGGAGGAACTCCCCGAGGTCATTGAGGAACTACGAAAGGCTTCCCCTTTATCGAATTAAATTAGAAAGACCGCTTAGAGGTGGTAATAGTGTACTCAGAGAAAGTAATGGAACACTTCAATAACCCCCGGAACCAGAGAAAGATGGAAAATCCCGACGCAATAGGGAAAGTTGGAAATGCTCTCTGTGGGGACGTTATGTGGATTTACATTAGGGTGAATGAAAATGAAGAAGGAGACGAAATTATTAAGGATATCTCCTGGGAGACATTTGGCTGCACTGCGGCTATAGCCACGTCTTCTATGGTGACGGAACTGGCGAAAGGTGAAAAACTGAAAAAAGCTCTGGAGATAAGTAACGAAAAAGTTGCGGAAGAGTTGGACGGACTACCTTCCGTTAAAATGCACTGCTCCAACCTGGCGGCAGACGGTTTAGTGGAAGCAATTTACAATTACCTGGACGGCAGTGAAAAAGAAATTCCCGAAGACCTGAAAGAGAAACATGAGCAGATAAAGCAGCATATGAAAAAAGTCGAAGAGGAGTACGGGGATTACGTTGAGATGGAAGAGGAAATGCATAAAGCTAATTAATTGGTCTCACCAGTAAGAAAATTTGCCTCTAAGGTTTTAGCCGATGTATATAGGGGTTTTCAGCCTCCGCAGTTTCCCCTAAAAAGGAGGATCATGAAATTAGTTTTTTCCGAAGAAGCTTTACAATACCGTTCTGCCGGGCACCCCGAAAGCCCGGAACGAGTAAAGACAGCTTATAATTATTTAAGGACAAAATACGAGATAATTGAACCTACTCAGGCTTCAGTCGATGACCTCCTTCTCGTTCACGATAGGGATTTCGTCCAGAGTGTCAGAGACGGAAGTTTTTCTGATCCTGATTGTCCCAAGTACGAAGATCTCTTCTTTTACTCTACTCTTTCCGCAGGTGGAGCAATCACCGCACAGAAAAACCAGGCTATGTCTATAATGAGACCTCCCGGACATCACGCAGGGCGGGACTTTCTCGGGGGTTTTTGTTATTTTAACAATTTAGCAATAGCGGTCGAGAAATCCGGATTAAGGACTTTAATAGTTGATTTTGACGCTCATCACGGAAATGGAACGGAAGACATATTTCTGGGTCATGAGGACGTCACGTACCTTTCACTTCATCGGTCGCCTGGTTTCCCTGGAACGGGTCAGGAATCCCACCAAAACGCCATCAATTATCCGATTCCGGCTACCACGGGTGACGAGAAATTCCTGGACTTATTGAGCGAGGAACTTGGACGACTAGATGAAAAAAATTTCAGCCAGATGGCACTATCATCCGGGTTTGACGGACATAAAGACGACCCATTGGCTTCCGTCGGACTTTCCACTTCCGCCTTCGAAGAAATTGGTAAGATGTTGAGGGATATGGATCTTCCTACTTTCGCCGTTCTGGAAGGTGGTTACGTCGGGGAAGATTTGGGAAGAAATATAGATGCCTTTCTCAGAGGTTTTAACGACCAGGATTAAAGATCGCTAAATGAAAATACTTGCTTATTCCAAAGCTCTATATTCCAGCTGGCTCTACTATAGCCCGGACAGGATACTGTTTGATGCCGGTGAAAGTGTAAGCAGCATAATGGGTAACAAATCATTTGCTGTAGAAAATGTCTTTCTCTCACATGGCCATATCGATCATATAGCCGGACTTGTCAGCCTCGTCAATATTAGGAATAACGCCATGGGCGACAAAAAAAAGCCGTTGACAATATACTATCCCCGGAATAATTTCCATATTTCCGAGTTGATAAACTACCTTAGTCGAACCAACAATAACGTCCAGTACCCTCTCAACTGGGTACCAATTGAAGCGGGTGAGGAGATTCAGGTTTACGGCGAGGACGGTTCTAGAAACCCCAGGTATGTTCGGACTTTTTCTACCGAGCATTCCAGAAGCGAGGTTTCGCTGGGTTACAATATTATTGAAGAACGTCAGCGCTTGAAGGACGAATACAGCGACTTCTCCCAGGAAGAAATCAAGGAACTGGCCGAACGGAAAGGCAGGGACGGACTAACGGAGTCTTACAGGCAGAAAATATTTACTTACGGCGGTGACTCCGTTCCTCTGGACCCGGAGAAGATAGTAGACACGGAAGTGTTGTGTCACGATTGTACCTTCCTCGAAGAAGAAGACAGAAAAATGTATAAACACGCCACGTTAGGGGAGGCAATAAAGGTTGCCAAGGAAGCTGGAGTGAAGAAGAAATTTATTGGCCTTCATATTTCTTCCAGATACAAAGACAGAATTCATGAACTCAAAAAGGAAGTTATGCTCGCGGAAGAACCCCAGTTCGACGTGGAACTCGTCCCGCCAGGAAGAATTTATCGCGAAGATTGAATATCTCCTAAATCGACATTTCAACCGCAAAGTTAGCATTCCGAACTACATCTATCCCCCGGAATACTCCGGATTCTACTAAGAATTTGCCCGTAGCTTAACTTGGTTGTTGGAAAGAAAGTTCCGGGCAAGTTAACTGGCTGGTAGAACGTAGAAGTAGATCGCGTAGAAGTGACTGACGCTTCCCCCCATTACGAATAAATGCCAGATCATGTGGTTATAAGGGAGGCTGTGCCAGCCCAGGAAAATTAGTCCCACAAGGTAAATAAAGCTCCCGAGCAGGACCCAGAAGAATCCCGTGAAAGGTAGCCCCAGATAAAGCTGTTTCATTATTAAAGTGGAAAGGGACCCCATGATTACGTAAGTGCTGGCTTCGAACCTGGGATACCTGTTTATAAAAAAGATCTTAAAAATGACTCCCCCGAAAGCGAAAGCCCAGACCAGGGAAAACATGATCCAGCCAAGAGTCGTCTTCAGAGTTATTAGTAGCAATGGAGTGAAAGTGCCCGCTACCAGGAAATATATTGTCCCATGATCGACAAATTGAAGGATTCTTTTATATTTTTTCTCGGGCACGATGTGATAGAGGGTTGAGGCTAAGTGGGCAAGTATCAAGGAAGAACCGAATATTACCACACTTGCGAGTCGCAATTGGTCCTGGAGAGGAAGAGTTCGGAGGATCATCAGGATCAACCCGACTACGCTCAGAGCCGTCCCCAGTCCGTGAGAGATACCATTGGCTATTTCTTCTTTCCTCGTGTGTAATAGCCGAAATTCTGCACCCTCTGGTCGGTCGTCGAAAATCATCTTACTGCAGCTTTGCCTCCAGTTTTTCTATCATATCTTTTACCATGGATTCTAGCTCGTAATTAGGCTCCCAGCCCCATTCCTCTCTGGCGGGTGTATCGTCCAAAGAATCCGGCCAGGAATCGGCGATTTTCTGTCGCTCATCAGGTTGAAAGTCATAGGTAAAACCGGGAATAAATTCCTCTATCTTCCGGGCCAGTTCCCCGGCTGAGAAACTCATTGAGGATACGTTAAAATCGCAATGGTGCTCAAGGTCCTCGAGGTCAGCCTCGGCCAGGTCTATCAGGGACTTCACACAATCCGGCATATACATAAGCGGAAGGGTTGTATCTTCCCGGACGAAGAAAGTGTAATGTCCTTCTTCGATCGCTTCATAAAATACTTCCACCGCGTAATCCGTCGTCCCACCCCCGGGGAGCGTTTTCGAACTGATTATACCAGGAAGTCTGAGACCTCGCACGTCGAGTCCAAATTTGTGGTAGTAGTAATTACCGAGCAGCTCGTCGGTAACCTTGGTTACCCCGTACATCGAAGTTGGCCGAAGGATGGTTTCGTTTGGTGCGTTCTTATTTGGTACTTCTGGTCCAAAAACCCCAATCGAGCTAGGAATAATTATCCTGGTTAAATCCAGTCGGACGCCAAGTTCAAGTAATTCGAAAAAACCAAGAACGTTTACCTTAAATGCTTTAGCCGGATTTTCTTCCCCCTTGGCGGATAGGATGGCGGCTAAGTTGAAAACGGAGTCGATATCGTACTTCTCTATAAGTTCTAATGTTTTGTCTCTATCCAGAACGTCCAGTTCTTCAAGTGGACCCCGGGCAAGCTCCTCGTCGGGCTCCTCGGTTGAAAGGTAGGTGGCAACCACTGATTCGTTACCGTACTTTTCTCTTAGAGCAGGAGTAAGTTCAGAGCCTATCTGTCCCGTCGCACCGATAACCAAAATATTATCCATTTCTCCAACCATACATAAACCCTCCAGAAGTTTTTTCCAATTATAGAAACAAAAAAAGTGGCAGGCAACTATTTCAGGAGCTCCACCGACTCTTTTCCATTTGACCCCGATACCTGGCTTCGGTATCCTTAATGAAAAGAAAAATTTGAGGTGAGGCGTATGCCACTTGAGAAGCTGGAGGAGGAGGTTCAACGAAGGTTAAATGAACTCGAAGAAAAGGGGACGCTGAAGGGTGACGAACTGGTAATTACGGGGATTGAAAAGTCTCCGGACGGAAATGCTCCGCGCTACCGGATCGAGGGGGAAGATGGAGCCTTTTTGAAGATGAATTCAAATTCGTATCTCGGGTTGCATTTAAACGAAGAGGTGGTTAAGGCCGAAGAAGAAAGTTCGGAAAAATTCGGCTCTGGGCCTGGGGCTGTACGGTTTATTCACGGAACGTATAAACCTCACGTGGAACTCGAGAAAAAACTGGCGGATTTTCACGGTAAGGAGTCCTGTGTAATTTATTCTTCAGCTTACGCAACTATGACGGGAATTTTGCGCCCGTTGACGTCGGACAATACGTTGATCCTTTCCGACGAACTTAATCATAACTGTATAATCAACGGGATAAGGATGGCCAAGCCAAAAGGGAAAGATATCTACTCTCATCTCGATATGGATAGCCTGGCAGGAAAACTACAGGATGCAGTAGACACCTACGACAGAGTAATCGTAGTTACGGACGGGGTCTTTAGCATGAGAGGAGATTACCCCGACCTGCCGAAACTGTCAAGTCTCGCCAGAAAATACGATTCGGAATTCAAAGACGGCGTATTTACGATAATGGACGATTCTCACGGCGTAGGAGCTTACGGAGAAACGGGAAGAGGTACTACCGAAGTAACTGGGGAAGTAGGAATAGATCTAATCGTTTCCACAATGGGTAAATCGCTTGGAGTGAACGGGGGATATGTTGTCACGAGTGAGACAATTACCCGTTACTTGAGAGAGACATCTCCCTTCTACATATATTCCAATCCGATAACAGCTCCCGAAGCTAGTGCTGCAATAAAATCCTTGGAAATACTGGATAGTGAGCAGGGAAGGTCCATGCTGTCCCACTTGAGAGAAATGACAAATTACTTTGAAGAGGGGCTAAAGGATATTGGTCACGAGGTAATTGAGGGACCTCACCCAGTAGTACCGTTGATGATCAGGGATACGAAGGAGACAAAGGATCTCGTAGAATATCTCAAGGTGAACAAGGTTCTGGCTACTGCTATCGTATATCCTGTCGTCCCACAAGGTGATGAATCCATCAGATTCCAGCTATCTGCCGATCATACAAAAGAAGACCTGGATTACGTCCTGGAAACGATAGACCAATTTTGAACTGGATCTGTCAATTACCCCGCACCAAACTGATTAAGGGATTTCCTCCAGCACTTACTGTGCACTTTGGGATTGAACTAATAACTATGATTGTAAATCAAGTGTCAAGTAAGTGCTGGCGGACTTCTTGGACAATATTTGGTGAGTAGAGTGAAGAGTCTGAGTTGTTCGGATCAGCCTTGCAAAATACTCGACTGCGGATTAACCAAGTACAGGGAGAATTACGAGCTTCAAAAGGAGCTATTTTCCAGGCGACTGGAGGGAAGTGGGGAGGATACTTTACTAATTACAAGGCACGAACCCACTATTACTATGGGAAAATCCGGCCATGATCGAGATCTACTTGTGAATGAGGACGTGCTATCAGACCGGGGGGTTGACTTCGTCGAGATTGATCGCGGTGGAGGAATAACCTACCATGGCCCAGGTCAAATAGTCCTTTATCCAATATTTGATTTAAGGAATTACGGAAAGGACCTTAGGGAATTTGTCCGAAAGCTGGGTCTAGCAGCAAAGTGTGCGGTCGATAAGCTGGGGTTAGATACAGTTTTCCGGGAAGGTGATGAGATCGGGCTCTGGGTTGAGGGTAAAGAAAGTAAGAAGCTTGGCTCCCTGGGGATAAGAGTGAAGAAGTGGTACACGATGCACGGGCTGGCACTCAACGTCTCTCTGGATAACGAAAAGGCCGGGTTGATAAGACCATGTGGAATAGGAGGAGCTGAACTAGTGTCGATCGCGGATTTTGTCTGTGATGTTGAGTTGGTCGAAGTTAAGGAACTATTGATAACGGAATTCCGTCGTAAATTCTTTCACGAGGGCTAGATATGAACGCGGAACCTGAATGGATAAAGGCAAGTGCGCCGGGCCCTGAAAGCGAGGAGAAAGTAGGAGATAAGCTAAAAGAGATAGGTCTGAACACCGTTTGCCGGGAAGCCAATTGTCCCAATCAGGGTGAATGCTGGGGTAAAGGAACGGCAACCTTTATGATTATGGGGGATGTGTGTACCAGAAACTGCCGTTTCTGCGACGTAAAGTCCGGAAACCCAGAAGGGGCTCTGGCCCATACTGAACCGGAAAAATTGAAAAGTGCCGTCGAGAAATTCGAACTTGATTACGTGGTTTTAACCTCTGTGGACCGGGATGATCTTGCCAATGGGGGCGCAAACCATTTCAAGCGGGTCGTAGAAGGGATAAAAGAGATCTCCAATACTCCACTGGTGGAAGGTTTGATCCCTGATTTTTCAGGAGATGACAGATCTCTTGAATTGATATCACGGAGCGGGCTCGATGTAGTAGGGCATAACATCGAAACAGTGGAAAGGTTGAGTCCCGAAGTTAGAGACCGCCGTGCCGGTTACGAACTATCGCTTTCCGTTCTGGAAAAGATCAACCAACTCACCTCGAACGTCGTTACCAAATCTTCGATAATGTTGGGGCTGGGGGAGGATAAGAAAGAGGTCAAGGAATCGATGGAGGACCTCCGTGAAGTAGGAGTAGATATAGTAACTCTTGGCCAGTATCTCAGGCCGTCGGAAGACCAACTTCCCGTAGAGGAATTTATAGATACTTCCGACTTCGAAGCTTTAAAGCGGGCGGGTGAGGAATTGGGATTTTCGAGCGTAGTTGCTGGCCCGTTTGTCAGGAGTTCATATAAAGCCAGAGAGACTTACCTGAAAGCTCAATCGAGGGACACGCGATGTTAGGCCAACATGGCTTAACTGTGGTCAACTTGAAGACTAATCTATGAGTGTCAAATCAGGACAAACCAATAAAATTTTGGCTGACCAGGATCCGGTTAGAGTAATCCAGGATTTTGAACTCAGGGACCCCGCAATTAACATCGGTCTGGAAGAAGCTATTGTAGAGACGGTTTCCAGAGGAAGTTCACCTCCGACTATAAGGTTCTGGCGGAATCCTCATTCGGCAATTATCGGAAGATCGCAGGAAACTGAAGCAGAGATCGACATCCGGAATTGTAAGTCCGCTGAAATTCCGATAATTAGAAGACCTACCGGGGGCGGGGCAGTACTTCATCACTCAAACAACCTTAACTACTCTATATATCTACCGAAAAGTTCAAGGTTTAACGTGGAAGAAGAATCGGTAAAAATGTCTGAGCCCGTGGCTTCCGCCCTCTCCGATTTCGGTCTAGATGTTAGAGTAGAAACCAACGGGCTGTTTTCCGGTCGGATCAAGATCGGAGGGACGGCTCAATCCCGACGCCGGGGTCTGTTGCACCACGGAACGCTGCTGGTAAGAAGGGACAGTATAATCGAAGAAATGTCATCATTCCTCAGGGCTGGAGAAGGTAGATATAGTAAAGCGGTATCTCGAGTTGCCTCGAAGCCCGATCCGGTATCAAATCTGGAAAAACTTATGAATGGAAGGGTTAGGTTGGGCGATCTAACCAGGAGTATTACCCGTAAGCTAGCAGTGGCCCTGAATCGGAGTCCTACTAATGGACGTATTAGCGATGAGGAATGGAGAATTGCATCTTATCTTGCTGATTTCAAGTACTCTTCGCCGGAGTGGAATTTTAGGTTTCGCGAAGAGGGCGGAGAGGAAGACTTACTTAAGAAAACTGGAAGTGGGGGTTTCGCATGAAAAGTATAGGCTTGCGAAGTTTGGTAGTTACTTTGTTCGGTTTAGCGTTGATTTTAACTCTTAGCTTTTCGGCCGGTCTACGAACTATGGCCTCCGAGGAAGCCCGTCTGGGCAGTTCTCTTAGCGAAGTATTGCTGCACTGGAAGTTAATGATAGTAAATAATCAGTCTTCTTATGCCGGGGATAGCGGCCTTGAATCTTCACTTGTCTCTCTGGATAATTCGCTCAAAAGTCTTAATTCACCAGGCTGGCTGGGCGATAGGTTACCTCCACTTAGAGAAAAGCTGGAAAGGGCAAAGTCCGAAGATTTATGGCCCTATCAGTTCGGTTTCTGGAATTTTGCCCGGGAGGATTCAACCGTATCTCTCTCTGGGGCTGAAAAAGACGAAGATATCCTGGTAGATGAAACCAGTGACGAGGAATCGGGTTCCAGAAGATTAGGATTTAGGTATCTTAAGTTTTCTGATAGCCGGGACAGGGCAACAATTAATCTTGAGGAGAAGTTAAATACTCCTCTCTCGAAAAGCTTTACTCTCGAGTTCTGGATTCGGATAAGAGAAGGTTCGGCGGCGAAAGTAGTATCTTCAGGCAACTGGAAACTCAGCCTGGAAGACAGCCTGCCCGAGTTGAAGAATACTTCGGAGGAAAAAATCCTGGAGGGTAGGGAGATACCGCTGAATAACTGGACACACGTCGGACTAATTAAAGATGGTAGTCGAATCAGGTTATTCCTAGACGGTAACGAGGTAAGTAAATCCGAAGTTTCAAAGTCGTTCAACATTTCAAAGATGATTGACTTTGGGGACGGTCTAGTGGGAGATATTGACGAGTTAAGGGTGCGGGAAAAGGCCGTGGAGCCAGAATTACTCAACTTTGATCGGCCAATCGATTACCTTATAGGATTTCCGCTCTTGGATTGGATTCAAACTAACTTTACATCCGAGAAACAATGGCGATTCTACGCGGGCTTGTTAACCTCCAACATTAAACTAAAGATGGATAGCGAGAACTACTCGATCAACGGGGAGAACATAAGCCAGGTAGCAGAATTTCTTTTATCGGAAAGCGAAACGAGCCTAAAACGCCCCTCGGATATACCTTTCGGCATCGTCGAGGATATGGAAGAGATGCGAGCCCTGGGAAATAATGGTGAATTAACAGAAGAGGATAGAAGGAGTATAGAGGAATTTATCGGAAGACTGACTAGTTATCTTGATCTTGGTTAAGCTCCGTATCTTCCCACCAGGTAACCAGGTGGTTGAGTTTTCCTTCCTGGTGTTTCTCTTTCAGAAATTCTCCGATTTGTCTGCCTGAGTCCGTTTCCAGAGAAGGGAGCGTGTTGTTGGCCCACTTCTCAGCCAGCGGGTTTCCCTGATGAGCGATTTCGAACGCCTGAAAAATAAGTTCCAGCAGATCTGCGTCCCTGGCGACTTGTTCCAGGTTCTTAGATCTATCGGAGCGATCGAGAAGCTTCTCAAGGCTGCCCTTCAATTCTTCTGGGAGACCGCTTAGCTGGTCGGTTATTACGTTGGAAGAGATATAGTCCTCTTTTTTCAGGTAGTTCTGAGCAAGCCAATCCAGGTCCAGGGTTCTGGTTTCTGCCGTGTCGTGGAAAAGACAATAACCGGCTACTTCGTAGGGGTTCTCACCTTCAAGCTTCCCGAGCAGGAAACCGATGGCTGCCGTCCGGAACGAATGATCAGCTACTGATTCGGGGTTATTCACACCGAGTTTTAGCCAGCCCGATCGAGGGGTTCGTTTTAACTGTCCCAGTTCGAATATAAACCTTGCGATATTGGCTAAATCGTCTTCGTCCATCTCGCACCTCCATTAACTTTCTTGCTAATTCAAGTCCCGCATATTACTCATAAGAGATCAGCTCCTAAGTCAAAATAGGGGATAAAATAACTACTGGTTGTGATATTTATTGATTCATCCCAAGTGCGAAGTTCAAAAAAGTTGAATTGACTTACTTTTTCGCAAAAACCAACCAGCATCCAGATGAGAAAGTTAACTGGTTATATAACCTACCGATGAGCAAGTATGGTAAACTATACCCGGGTAAAGTTAAAGAACTTGGGTCAGGTTTTTAGCTCACCTTGGTGCTGGGCCAGATCTCTATTGTAAAACGGTCACTATGGATAACAAGTCTCTTTCGAGCTCATGTGTTAAAATCGCTCAATCCAAGTAACTTAACACAGGGTATATTTAACCCTTATAAGGTTCGAACCATGAGTGTTATATTAGGAAGGTTAGATTGTTGTGGAAAAGTGAGACGGATTTTAGTTTGCCTGGTGACGGTTTTCCTTGTGGTTGTGAGCTGGACGGACCACCATTTATTCCAAGATAATGCATAAATTTCAACCAAAGAACTTATTTAGGATTGCCAAGTCTTTTGTGGGTCTTGCTGTTGTCCTCATGTTGTTGGTGCTTACTCCCGTAAATGGGGGGCAGAGGACTTTTGTCAATATTACTTCGTCAGCGGGACATGAAACTCAGGGAGAGACCAGGACGGTGAAAGGGATTTACCTGCATTCAAGGGCAATTTCGTCCGAAACAGCGGGAGGTCTGGCGGAGACTCTGAACACCCATGGTTTTAATGCCGTCGTAATAAACGTCAAGAACGTCCACGGGGAGGTCACTTATTCATCGGATGTAGATCTAGCCTCCGAAATAGGGGCAACAACCGGTCGACTGGATATTGAGGCCATTATAACCCGGTTGCATCGTGAAGGGGTCTACGTGATAGCCAGGTTAACCTGCTTTAAGGACAGATTGATGGCTGCAAGGTGTTGCGGTGGAGGCGAATGGGCCGATCCTGAGAGCGAACTTGCCCAAAAATACATCCTGCAGCTGGCGCGGGAGGTTTCAAGCCTGGGCTTTGACGAAATTCAGCTTGACTATATTCGGTATCCTGACGGGCCGGGCAAAATTGGAGGCGAATATCGTGATAGAAGCGAGGTAATTGCGGGTTTCGTAAAGAGAGTAAAACAAACTATTGATTCCCAGGTAAGGTTGTCCGCAGATGTCTACGGTAGGACAATGTGGAACTGGAACAGTAATAATACGGATCCAATAGGCCAAAATCTGGAGTATCTGGAGGAAACAGTGGACGTCCTTTCGCCGATGGTTTATCCGTCTCACTACAATAATCCCGACCTGGTCTACAATCCGCATAAGCTTGTGAATCTCACTATGAAGACGGGTAGGGAACGTTTAAACACTGAAATAAGGCCATTTATCCAGGGGTTTGATAGGGCAATGCCACAGGGTATGGATCTTGTAACATATATTCAGGAAGAGATACGGGCGTTAAAGGCCCACAGTGATACAGGTTATCTCGTCTGGAATCCTACTTCCGATTATGAATCTCTCTGGAAAGCCGTAAAGGGTTTGAAGGGCTAAAAGTAAAAACCCCTCGCCGTTTTGAGTGGCGAGGGGTTTTGTTAATAATGTTAATCCTTTAGTCTATTCTTCTTCGTCTTCTTCGTTGTTCTGGAGAGCGTTGTAAATCTCCCTGATCTTTTCGTCAGCTCGGGCAAATATAGTTCCGTCTTCGTAACTTCCATCTTTAAGTTCGGCACCGGCATCCATCCCGGTTAGTATTTCAAGGCCTTCGCTAACTGTCTCTGCAGGATAAATGTGAAAGTCGCCGGAGTCTACCGCGTCTATTACGTCATCGTTCAGCATCAAATTGTCGACGTTTTCTTTTGGAAGTATAACTCCCTGGTCTCCTGTTAAGCCCTGAGCTTTGCATACTTCATAAAATCCTTCGACCTTTTCTTTAGCTCCGCCGATTGGTTGAATCTCTCCTTTCTGGTTCACGGAACCGGTCACGGCTATGCCCTGATTAATCTCTACATCGGCCAGACTGGAAATTATGGCGTAAAGCTCGGTGCTGGAGGCGCTATCCCCGTCCACTTTTGAGTAGCTTTGCTCGAAGGCAATGTTTGCCGTCAGAGACAGAGGCTTGTCGTAAGCGAATTTCTTACCGAGGTACCCTTTTAATATCATAACGCCTTTCGTGTGACTGCTCCCGGAAAGATCTGCTTCCCTGTCTATATTAACAACCCCTTCCTTCCCGGCGTAGACATTGGCGGTGATCCGAGCTGGTTTACCGAAGCTGAAGTCTCCCGTGCTTAGGACGGATAGTCCCGTTATCTGGCCTACTTCCTCTCCCTCCGTGTCGATGAAGATCTTTCCTCGGTCTATATATTCGTGAATCTTGTCCTTTATCAGGCTTCTTCTTTCTATCTTCTCTTCCATTGCCTTCATTACGTGTTCCTCATCGACGTAATTCTCATCTTCTTGCTTGGCCCAGTAGCTCGATTCCTTTACGAGTTCCGTTATTTCGCTGAATTTAGTAGATAGTTTCTCTTTGTCCCTTGCCATTTCCGAGGTATATTCGACTACCTTGGCCACTCCGTCATTATTGAAATGTCTGATCTCGGAACTGCTGTCTGCCTGATCGCGGATAAACCGGGCAATTTTAACCTCTTTTTCTTCTTCCCAGTCCATCTCGAAGTCAAAATCCGATTTTACGTTGAATAGCTTCTGAAAATCCTCTTCCAGGCTGTTCAGGATGTTATAAATTCTTCTATTTCCTATGATAACGACCTTGACGTCGAGAGGTATCGGTTTGGGCTGGAGTCCTTTGGTTGAAGAATAGCCAAGCATCTGAGCCGGATCTTCGATATTAATCTCTCCCTGGTTAAGTGCCACCTTCAGTCCTTCCCAGCTTAACCCGTACCGGAAGAGATTATCCGCCTTCAGGACCAGGTACCCCCCATTGGCTTCGTGAAGGGCACCGGGTTTGATCATCGTGAAGTCGGTGGACATCATGCCAAATTGAGCCTTTTTCTCGACGGCACCGAAAAGATTTGGATAAGTGGCATTGTCCTCTGTAACAACGGGTGCTCCTTCCGTATCACCATTGTTGATTAGAACATTTACCCGGTATTTTACGAACTGATCCTGGTTTGAGGCAATCTGAGGCATTGCTGCTGGCTGGCCGCCGGAATTCTGGTTGGTAAATTCATCTATGTTTTCCAGAATGTCTTCCTTGACGGCCCGAAGATACTCCACAGCCTTCTCGTTTCCTTTGTATTTCTCCTGAAGTTTACGGAACATTGGATCGAGGAGGAACGATATAGCTTCCTTTTTAAGGTTCTGGATTTTCTCATTTCGTTCCTCTTCAGCTTCCATGACCTGTTCCATCGTTTCCTGAATCCTGTTCTGGAGTTTCTCTTGACGTTCTTCCAGCTCCTCTCTTCTTTCGTCTTCCAGTTCGCTGAATTCCTGTTGGTCCATCGGTTCTCCGTCTTCCGCCTTGGGCACGGTATTTAATCCGAACGGAGTTCTCTGGAGTATGAATCCTTTTTCTGAAGCCTCTTCCTCGAGTTTTTCGAACAAAGCCTTCTTCTTCTGGTTGAATTGCTGATCTATTGCTTCTTTCCGCTTTTTGTATTCCCCCGTCTCGAAAGAATCGGAAACACCGTCCTCCAGGTGTTCAACAAGTTCATCCATATCGTCTTTGAATTCGCAACCCTTACCTGCTTCGAACTGAAGATACTGGGGTCTATCGGGGTTTTCGAAATTGTGGACGTAACAAATATCGACCGGGGCTTCTTCCTGTTTACTTACTTTTTCGAGAAATTTATTTACTGCAGAATTCTTGCCAGTACCCGGTTGTCCAGCGACGTAGATGTTGTAACGATTTTCATCGTCTTTGACTCCCAATCCAAGCTCGATAGCATCTAGAGCTCGATCCTGTCCAATTATCTCCTTTAACGGATCTAATTCCTCTGTCGTATCAAAAGAAAAATTTTCCGGCGAACAAGTCCTTCTTAAATCGGAACTTCCAAGTTCTCTTGTCATCATCAGTCCTCCTTGCGCTAATGTTAAAGGAGGGTACGTGCCAGTTCAATTCTGGAAATTAGCTTTTTCGAACCACGTTAACGCCATCTAAAGCGAGTGCCGGAGCTTTGAGCCCTCCACCTACCCATTCCGGTTCTTTACCGAGTTCAATCCCCTCCTCTAGTAAATCGTATACATTCCCTGCGATCATCGTGTCTTTTACTTTACCGGTTATAGCCCCGTCTTCTATTTTGTAGGCTACTGAAACGTTATTGGAAAATTCACCTGAGAGGAGGTTGCCCTGACCCAGTCCCAGTACCTGGTCTACCACCAATCCCTGGTCAATACTGGAAATAATTTTGCCCATTTTTCTGTCTCCCGGTTTTATAGACAGAGTGGTAGGACTGATGCTAGGTGGAGAACGGAAGTCTGAACCGCTAATTAAACCGCCTTTAACGCCGTTTCCTGTCGGGTTAGTCTCAGCCTGTCCCGCTGTTTGAAGGTCATATAGGAAACCTTTTACTTTACCCTCCGATATGAGTGCCGATTCTTGAGCTGGGGTTCCCTCGTCGTCAAAGCTGCGCCGTGAAGGAGAATCTTCCAAAGCGCCAAAATCCTCTAGGGTAAGATTTTCAGCGAAGATCTTTTCCCCGATATCTCCTTCGAGGGGAGAAGTCCCCTGAAAAACGCTCCTGCCATTTAATCCGGCAAGTAATGAAACAAGCACCACCAGGGTACCTCGCGGCGTCAATATAACGGGATAGGCTCCGGTCTCAATCCCTGACTCTCTCTCCGACCACTTGACTTTCTGCACTGCTTTTTCAACTGTATCGTCCAGATTAAATTGATCCAGTTTCTGGGCGACGCAGGACTCGTGAAATGTAAAGATATCTTCTTCCTCAACCTTTTTTACTTCCAGGTCAAGAGAGAGTTTTGTTTTCTCTTCTTCAACATCCAGTCCATTGCTATTTGATATTCTGGTTTTTCCTACTGACCGGGAAAGATTGACGTTTACTTCCAGGTCGGGATCGAAATCCTGAAGTCTGGTTATTACTTCTTTTCCATAATTAATGAGTTTCTTGGACGTTAGCTCCGATACTTCCTTGTCAAATGTATTAACCTTATTGATTTCGACGGAACCGGGAAATTCGAATCCAGCCTCCTCGCCGAAACTTGCCGTTTCAGCTGCCTGGTCAGCTGCTTTGGAATCTCCCCCAAGGTTAGTCGTAGTTGAAAATCCAAGCTTACCGTCGTTTATAACTCGCAGGGCGGCTCCGGTCGTTTCCACGTGTTTGACTGATTCCAGCTCTCCAGAGTTAAACTTAACCGGGATCGAATTGCCCGTCTTTTGAAATACTTCGGCACTTTCCACCTTTCTGCTGGCCTGATCGAGTAGTTCCATTATCTCCCTCCTATAGTAACGTCTTCTATTCTAAGATGCGGTGATCCATCGGTAACGGGGAGAGGCATTTGCCCTCCTTTACCACATCCCCCGGCTGATCCTATGATATCGAGGTCATCTCCTATCCCCGAGATGTTTTCGAGGGAACTGAAAATATTTCCCGTAAGGACGACATCGCGTACCATTGGGCCTATCTCGCCGTCCTCTATGACGAAACCGTGTCCCGCGCTAAATGTAAACTGCTCGAGCTGAGTTTGACCTCCATAAGCGTCCTTGGCGTAAATACCGTGATCTATTGATCCGATCAATTCCTCGAAAGATTTCTCTCCGGCTTCTATGTAGGTGTTTGTCATTCGAACTATCGGCTCGTAACGGTAAGAGATGGCCCGAGCATTTCCTGTCGGTTCCTGGCCCATTTTAGCGGCTGTTTCTCGATTGTGGAGAAAGCTGTTGAGCTTTCCCTCCTTTATCAGGTAAGTTTTTTGTCTCGGGATCCCTTCGTCGTCGTAAGGAAGGTTACCCCTTCGACCCCTTATGAAGCCTTCGTCAACCACGTTCAAATTTTCGGGTCCGAACTTCCGTCCCAGAGTCATAATTTCCTGAAGCCGTTCGTTCTTGTAGAAATGGTCTGCCTCGCAAAGATGGCCAAAAGCCTCGTGGATAAATACTCCAGCTAGTTTTGGATTGAGCAATACGGTGTACTGCCCCCCTTCAACGGGATCAGCCGATAGCAGAGACACTGCCTGCGAGGCGACGTCCTCAGCCATTTCTTCCTTCTGCTGGATCAGTTCAAATCCCGCCGCTTCGCCTACGCTATCGTGGGCAGTCTGGATATTGTTTTTGCCCCCCTTCGCTATGGCAACGAGAGCCAGTGTAACGTCAGGCAACTCCTGGTAGAGTTCGGTTCCTTCCGAATTCACGTATCTAAGCTCCCGAAACGAATCGCTATAGACGGCTTTGGTTGATTCGATTCGGTCGTCGTAATCCAACATCCTTCTGTTGTAGCGTCTTAAAGTATCCCGCTTTTCTTCCAGCGAAACTTCGCGGAAGTCCCTGTGCAGGTTCGTCTTAATCTCGTCTTTTTCCGGTGATACGCCAGCCAGGTTAATTGGTTTCTCCAGATTTGAAGAGACCTCTTTACCTATTTTGTGAGCTTTCTTTGCTTTTTTCGGGATTTCGTCAAGAGAATTGAAAGTTGCTATCCCCCAACCTCCCTGAACCAGGGTTCTGATAAATCCTCCTTTCTCTTCTGACGAATCAATGTTCGTCAGTTTTTTCTTTTCGTATTTGATGTTCGTCCTCTGGGCTTTTTCAATCCTGATTTCAGTGAATTCACCTTTGCTTACTTTCAATCCTTCTTTAAGTTTGTTGAGCAAGTTACCCTCCTCTTTTCAATTGGTGAGGAAAAAGTTTACTACTAACTATAATCAATATCAGCAAATTGAGCAAAGTTTCGGGCCATTCATAGTTATTTTATGATGGTTATAATTGCTCCTGTTTAGGGAGAAAGAAAAGTTAAATTTGCGGAACGTCCAGTTGAGAATAAATATCACGGGATTACCTTAGCATGGAAGGATTTTAGCGGTTCCTGTTCATTTAATAGTTTAGCGTGCCTGAAAGCGATCCCTGTTTAGGTAAAGTTTGACTCAGACCCGAAATTCTTATTTGAAGAGACCACAACCAATAGCTCCATAGTTTTCTGGTGGCTTCGTACTCGCAATCCTAAAGATCCAGATCATCCATGTTGATCTGCTTCAGTTTATCTTCCGTTACTCCTTCCTGTTCGAGTCCTCTAAGATCGTAGTACTCCTCTTTCAACTTATTTAAATCTCTCTCAGGTAAACCCTCTCCTTTGCTTCCACCAGAGGGAAGCCGACTTTTCAGGCGATCCGTCAGATCATCGTCTTCGATACTGTAACCTTCCCG
>CAZYPS010000001.1:55220-75973 GCA_964649445.1 uncultured Thermotogae bacterium
GCTGGTGGCGTAACTTAACCCTAACCCTTTCTTCCCTCGAGGATCGTGCATCGGTAACTCCTGGCCCTTTATCTGTTGAGCAAAATTTGTCTCGAGTTCGTTTTCGACCTTCTCGATCCCTTTTGCCAGAAGATCTCCAAAGCCTTCTCTTTGCCCTAGCTTGTCGATTAAATTAATAATTGCTTCCGTGTTACCCCAGGTTAGATCGATACCGTCGGAAGAATTGAGATAACCCTTTTCGTGGGCCTCCATGGCATAAGCAATGGTTACTCCGGTAGAAATCGTATCTAGTCCATATTCATTACACTTCTTATTAGCGAGCAATACACCGGAGAGATCGTCGTTTAAGACCAGAGAACCCAGAGCCGCTATTGACTCGTATTCAGGGCCTGCCCCGTTTACTTCTTGGTTTAAAAACTCGGTTTTTACCACTCTTTTGCACCTGATAGGGCAACCAGCACAGGTCTCTCGATCTATCAAGTGGTTATCGTACAGAGTCTCTCCCGAGATTTTCTCCGCACCTTCGAATTCGCCTCTGCGGAAGTTTTCCGTTGGCAGTATTCCCGTTTCGTTCAATCCGAGTATTCCTCCGGAAGTCCCGTATTGTCCGAATTCTTGCCCTTCCTCGTCAGTTAATTGTTTAGCGAAGTTCTTGCGGACTCCGGAGAATTTTTCTTTGTCGAAGTATGACTTATCATGGGAGCCTTTAACGGCTATAGCTTTTAAGTTTTTCGATCCCATAACAGCACCGAATCCGGGTCGGCCGGCCGCTCTTCCCATATCGTTTATGATACAGGAAAAAATCACTTGGTTCTCTCCGGCTTGCCCTATTGAACTTATTTTGGCTCCTTCATATCGTTCTCTTAACTTCTCTTCGGTTTCATAAGTAGACTGTCCCCAAAGTCCTTTAGCCGATTCCAGTTTACCCTCTGCATCGATTAAAGCAAGGTGAACAGGTGTATCGGCTTCTCCCCTGACAATAATTCCGTCGTACCCCGATAGGGCGAGTTCGTGAGCGAAGTAACCACCAGCAAAAGAGTCGGAGACACTATTTGTTTTGGGTGATTTTGCCGTTACACAGTGACGTCCCGCTCCACCTAAATTAGTTCCCTGGAGAGGGCCAACGGAGAAAACAAGGAGATTTTCAGGACCAAGGGGGTCCTCTCCTCCCTGAAGTTCTTCCGCCATTATTCTGGCCGCTATCCCTCGGCCTCCGAGGTATAGTTGGTACCATTTTTCGGGTATTTTGTAGTGAGATATAGTTTCTTTCGAGAGATTGACATCTAGAAATTTGCCATTTACGCCATTCATTTTTTTCCTCCTTTTTTGTATTGAATTGTTCTTAAATTTATTATTGCCGCGAAGTCCTAGAACCGGATACCGTTATTGAAGAAACAATTTTGAGCCTCACTTTAATTGATTTACAAATAATGACGCTTAACCCCCTCAGGAACTTCTCCGGTTAACAATAAATTAGGAAAATTTTTTTGCAATTAATTCCGTGAAGAATTTTTAGACCGCGATTTCCTCCTCTATCTTTAGCGAGATCGCGACTATTAGGTTAAACAACATTGCGAGAACTAAAACTGAAAAATTCCGGCTAAATCCGTTATTGTCAATGAAACTCCCAAAACCCCCGCAATTACCAAAAGCTTCGGTTAGTCATAAAAACCCATACCAATCCAGAAGGTTCAGACTTCCCTAGGCGGTTTTTATCAAAGAGTTGGTTATAAATGTTATACTTCTTTTCCCGTCACGGTAAGTTATCGAATAGAGCTCGTGATTGGTAATAAAAGAAAGTATTGATTCATTTAGGCCTTTTCCTTCAGAGATATAAACCCGTCGATTCACCGCAAATTTACCGGCTGAACCTCCTTTAATCCGGGAATATCTTTGCAAAAGAAGTCGTCATCTCTTAAATTCTATCCAAATATCTGAACTTCGATAGTCATAGGTTGATTGGTGATCGATGGTTGATTTAGGATTGGTTTGCAAAAGGTGAACCGGTATGAACGTCCTGGCAATAATTCTATTCCTGATCCTATCCCTGGCGGGACTGATAGTTATTCCCGTTGGCATTCCCGGAACTTTCATAATAGTTGCCTCTTCCGGACTTGTCGGTTTATTAACTGGCGGAGAGGTAGTTAACTTATCTCTCTTTTTCATTTTTCTTGGCCTCGCAATCTTCGGGGAAGTTGGTGACTATTTATTTAGCGTTGCCAGCGGGAAAAGGTACGGCGCAAACAAGTACAGCCTGCTGGGGTCTTTTATTGGAGCTATTGTGGGCTCAATTCTGGGCCTGCCGTTACCAATCATTGGCAACCTGATTGGCGCATTTCTCGGTGCTTTTGCCGGGGCTTTTATTACGGAATTCTTTCTGGGAAGGGATCTATTTCAGGCTATGAGAAGCGGTATAGGAGTCTTATTAGGTAAGATATTCGGTTCAATTATCAAAGTATCAATCGGGGTGGGAATGATCGTAAAAGTCCTGGTGAACTTTATCTGATTCAAAGACTAGAGGAGGTTCTATTTTCTTCTGATGTCCGAACTCGTATTAAGTGATTATGAAGCAATTTTCGTCGATATGGACGGGGTAGTTGTAATGTCGAGCCAGTTGATTCCAGGTTCTACTGATGCCCTGGTAGAACTTCGTAATTTCGGAGACGTGTTTATTCTCTCGAACAATTCTACCAGGACTAGGGAAAAATTCTCGGAAAATCTGTCCGACCTGGGAATCGACCTACCTCCCGGTTCAATTATTAATAGTGCGTTCGTTCTTGCTAAGTACCTGGAAGAACGCCGGGGACCGACGAAGACTTTCGTAGTTGGAGAAGAGGGGCTTGGCAGGGAGCTGGAACTGGAGGGTCACGAGATCGTCGAACCGGCGAAGGCGGAGGTTATCGCGGTCGGGATGGATAGGAATATTAATTACGACAAGCTCGACGACGCTTTGACCGGGTTGCTTTCAGGTGCGGAGTTTTACGCGACGAACAATGACAAGACTTTTCCCACTCCGGACGGAGAATCTCCGGGAGCAGGTGCATCGGTGGGAGCTATTCAAGGAATGGGGTTCGAGCCGGAGCGAGTAGTAGGAAAGCCATCGAGTACGGCCGCTGAAATAGCCATGGAGGTTGCGGGAACAAGTAATCCCGGGGATTGTTTAGTAATAGGCGATAGGTTGGAAACTGACATTCTAATGGCTGAAACGGCGGAGATGGATTCCGCTCTCGTTATGACGGGTGTAGAGTCCCGAGAAAGCCTTGAAGAGAGCGAATTAAAACCGACTTATGTATTTGAAGATCTCCAGGATCTGCTCGCTTCCAATAATTCAGTTTAAAGAAATAGGATTAGATAACTGAGGTAAATATAAAGGGAGCAATTTCGGCGACGAAATTGCTCCCTTATTTGCTTATTGACGCAATTTAACTAATTGAACAAGTGCTCCAACCGCACTCGACGCACTTATTACAGCCGCCTTCATGAACCACCTTTCCTCCACAATCCGGACATTCATCGAGTTCTTCAACCTGATTAAGTGGATGGGTATCGTCTTCTTCCAGTAGGTCCTTGTTTTTCGGCTGGCCTTCGGTTCTTAAGGATTCGGAAAAGTCCTGAGTCTCCCAGAATTTATCCTGGTCTGAAACGTCCAGGAACTCCTCTTCCAGGTAATTCTTTACATAATCACTGGGCTCTAAACTTTTCTCAGAAGCTTTTTCTCCATCCATGTTCAATACCTGACGGGATTTCGACCCATCTCTATACACGGTGAGGCCCTTTAATCCCAGCTTATGGGCGAGCAGGAAGGAATTGAGTATATCATCCGGAGTGGCGCTGCTGGGCATGTTGATCGTTTTTGAGATTGAAGCCGTGACCCAGTCCTGCCAGGAAGCCTGAGCCGTCAGGTGGTCCGTGTAATGAATATCAAGCGCGGTAACGAATACTTCCTTTAAATCATCGGGAATTTCTTCAAGACCGGTCAGACTACCGTAATTCTCATTTATTTTCTGAAGTAGCTCTTCGCTGTATAGTCCTTTTTCTTTTAAGGCTTTCTCAAATACTCCATTTGCGTAGTAGAAACTGCCGGCAGTCACGTTCTTCTCATAGGCAAGCGAGAATTCCGGTTCTATACCGTGGGACGTATCGGCAATCATTGATATACTGCCAGTAGGTGCAATCGTAGTAGTCATACCGTTTCGAATCCCATGCTCCTGAATAGAGTCTATCAACCGGTCCCAGTCTTTCTGATGAGTCTCCCTTTCGTAGTAGCCTGCAATTGGAATTTCGCCTTCCGGATAGGCTGAATCGTCGTAGAGAGGGAAAGTACCTCTTTCCCTTGCGAGTTCCACGGATTCGTCCATGGAGTAATAAGAAAGCGATTCAGCAAACTTCTCCATTTTCTTGTACCCCTGTTCGGAGTTATATGGAATCGAGCTATCGTAGAGGAGATTGGATAAGCCCATTACTCCAAGGCCGATCTTCCTCGTGGCTTTGGTCGCTTCTTCGATTTTTTCCAGAGGGAAATTGTTCATGTCGAGAACATTATCCAAAAAGCGTGTTGCGTTGCGGATAGTTTCTTCGTATTCGTCCCAGTCGAATCCGTCTTCTTTGAGTAGTTTGTGGAGATTTATTGAACCGAGGTTGCATGATTCGTAATCGTACAGTGGTTGCTCCCCACAGGGATTTGTGCCTCTAATCTTCCCTTTAGCTGGTTCGAGCACGTTATATTCGTTTATTCTGTCGAAGAAGATCATGCCGGGGTCCGCTGATTCCCAGGCCGAGTGGGAAATTAACTCAAGCAGAGCTTTTGGATCCTCGCGGGAGACGACTT
The DNA here is from genome assembly GCA_964649445.1 of uncultured Thermotogae bacterium. Classification (GTDB taxonomy): domain Bacteria; phylum Bipolaricaulota; class Bipolaricaulia; order M55B111; family M55B111; genus JAGXLP01. The sequence continues at coordinate 60,049 of CAZYPS010000001.1, forward strand.
GCTCGGTCCGCGGGTTAAGTAGCTCAAAATTCGACTTTTCGTCGTCTTTGAGAGCATCCCAGAAACTTTCGACGGTACCGACGGAGATATTGAAGTTTTCCAGCTTGCCCTCTTTCTGCTTTACGTTAATGAAGTCCTTTACATCGGGGTGATCAATGTTTATTATGCCCATGTTCGCCCCACGCCTTTTTCCGCCCTGTTTAACTACGTCCGTAACGGTATCAATGATCCTCATGAAAGAAATTGGACCGGAGGCGACACCTGAAGTAGAGGCAACTATGTCTCCTTCGGGTCTCAAACTCGAGTAATTTATCCCTACACCTCCACCGCTCTGGAATATTAGAGCCGCGTCTTTGGAGGCATCCATTATCCTTCCCATATCGTCTTCCATGGGAAGCACGAAACAGGCACTTAACTGGCCTAGTCTCGTGCCCGCGTTCATCAAAGTTGGACTATTCGGGAGAAACTTCTGGGAAACCATCATGTCAAAATAGGTTTGCCAGTTCTCGTGGTATTTGTCAAAATGCCCGTTATCCATTAAATCCAAAAATTCCTGGAAATCAACCTTCATGTTGCCATCTTCGGCCAGGTTCGAGAAAAGCTCTGTCATGGACTTGAACGTCCACTGGTTTATGCGATGGTCGGCAAAATTGTACCTGTTTCCGTAATCCCTAAACGAGGAGAGGTACTTGTCCGTCAGGTCTCCCGATACCGAAGCTCCTCCTTCTCGGTCAAATACCCGTTCATCCCTCATCAAATCAGGGATAGTTACATTTGTAGCAACTCTTTCGAATAGTTCTTTTGGCGATTCTACTATTTTCCCGTCCGCGTCTCTGAGAAGATACCGAGAAGCCAGGACCCGCAGTGCTTTTAGACTAAATTTCTTTCCTACGCTACCTATTTTCGCCCTGTTGAGAAGTTTTTCTTTTTCTCGCCTTTTCTGTCGGTGCTCCTGGCGGTAAAGTATATACTTTTTCGCAGTAGTGTAGTAACCTTCTTCGATTAAAACTTTTTCAACAGTATCTTGGATATCTTCTACCTCGGGAATTTCTTCTTCGCCAAACTCGACCTCGCCATAGATTTCCTCCAGATCCTCGGTAACTTCTTGCGCTAATTCACCTGCTTGATTAACGGCTGAAGACCCGGAAGCCTGGGCCGCTTTTAGGATTGCATCTCTTATCTTGGTTTGATCGAAATCGACAATGGATCCATCTCGTTTTTTGACTTTTTTTATTTCCACTTTTTGCCACCTCGGTATAAATAAAGTTTATTCATAGCGTGAAATTAAACAAGATGGGGTATTCAAAGGTAGTACCAACGTTTTATCGTATGAGCCGGCTTTTAATGGTACTATATCTCCTACTATCCTTCTACCGGGAAGTCAAGAGTCACGCACCCGAAAAAGAATTATTCCGCAGAATCCTCTTTTTTGAAATACTCGATTTGCCAGGCCAGCTTTCGGGGACCGGCCGGCAAATTGTTATCGCAGGTTTTAGCGGGCGGGAGTTATACAGTTGCCTTCACCACACCGCTGCTTTAAAATTCCTTGTAATATGACTCAGTATTATGTTGAAACCGACGGAAAAATATATCTGGTTGAATCGAGAAAAGGATTGAGTTTTCCCGATTCGCGAGACGAAATTCCCTTCGAAATCCGGCCAAAAGCAAAAATGGACGTGGAGTCGGTGGAGGTTGTTTACTCGGAACCCGTTCTCTCTTATCACCCTCGAAGCTGGTTAGACAAAGAAGATATTCCATTACTGGACGAAGTGGATCCGCTCGTTAGAAGGGCGGTAAATTATTCACTCCCTCGTCTAGTCGTGGAAGCAGTAATTAGGAATTCCGACAAAGTGTTGCTGGTCAAACCCTCCCGAGGTTATAACAAAGATAGCTGGACCCTTCCGGGAGGTTTTCTGGTATACGGTGAGTCTCCGGAGGAAGCCGTTCGAAGGGAAGTCAAGGAAGAGGTGGGGGTAAATCCGAGGGTAAACAGTTTGGTGAACGTCTACAGCGCGATTGGAGCTATGAACAGTTATCAGTGGATAATATTCTATTTTTCCGCTGAGATTCCCGGCAGTCCGAAGGATATCCAGCCTGATCATGAAATTAAACAACTAAGATGGTTCGAACCCGGTGAAGCGGCTGAATCCATCCATAGTCCTCTTATGCAAGCAGGATTCCGGCAAATACTCGATAGTGACGACTAGTCACTGGACATATTTGATTTGCCAGAAATTCTGAAGTCGATTTATTAACGGTTTGCGAACATCCTCTCAAAATTAGTCAAAAAGTTTTCTCGTTGTAAACTCTCTTAGCTCAAGACAGGTATCTATCGGGAGTACAGGCTATCCTTCAGGAGCTTAAAGTCTTTCAGGGACGACTTCAGGGATGATATCTTTTCCTCAAGAGACGAAGAAAGTTCCGATACCTTCTCCTCTGTCCTTTCTTTAATCTGTTGAATCGCCCACTTTTCGCTGACTTTTTCCTCGTCGAGGTTTGTCACTTCCTCACTTAGGTTTTCGATTTTCCCATTCAGAGTAGAGTTAAACTCGTTGATCCGATTTGTAAGTCTCTCCTTTGCTTGATTTAAAAGTTTTACCTCTTCTTCGAGGTTGCTAGCTATCTTAGATAGATCCCGTCTGAGGCTTTCTTGTTTTTCCGCCAAACTGGTTAAACTCTCGTTAAATTGGGTTTGTCTGGAATCTATGGAAGAAATTTTTCCTGCAAGGGATTCGTCCTTCTTCTTCAAACCGGTCAACCTCTCGTCGACTTCTTCTTCAAAAGACATCAACTTATCTTCCAGGCTAGTTCCTTTATCCATCGCCTCTTTTATTTTATTTTGTATTTCCTTGTTGGCTTGATCTATTTCTGCGGCGAGAGACTCCGTCCGATCGTCTATTCCCTGTATCTCCTTTGTTAAATCGTTTAAAGAGGCGTTCGTATTAGCTATAAATTCCGTTAAGTCGTTCCTCAGCCCATCGTCCACTGCGTTAAGTTGAGATATATTTTCCTGAAGATCACTTCCCAACTCTTCAATTTTTGTCGAAAGTGTCTCGTCTCGGCTTTTTAACTCCTGGATCTCGGACTTAATTTTCGCGGCGAATTCTTCGTGACTGGAGGAAAGGTCAGCGAGATCGCTTTCCAGACCACTTACTCTTTCCTGGAGTTTCTCGTTCTTCGCTCTGAGATCAACTAGCTCCCCGGTTAGTTCTTCTTCAGTAGAACTCAAACGTGCCCTTAAATTTTCGTTATCCGTCTGAATCTTTTTTATCCTTGATTTCAGGTTTTCATCCTCTACTTTGAATGCCTGCTGTACTTTTGTTATTTCTTCCCGCAATCTTCCGGAGAGCGAACTCAAGTCTTCCGAAATAGAACTAACCTCGGTGATAAGATCTTTCTGGTCGGCTTCAAGCTGGTTAAACTTCTCCCTAACTGTTTCAAGCCCAGATACGAGTTTCTCGTCCGATTCCTCCAGCTGGGAAACCCGATTTGTAAGATCTTTCAGATCAGCTTCCTTCCGGTCGAGTCGTCCTGTCAGATCGCTCGTCCTTTCTTCAATAGCGGATATTTCACCTGTAAGGTTTCTTCTTAAGGAATCTATTCTTGCCTGAATTGCTTGGTCGTTTGTGCCCAACTGGGATAAGCTGGTCTCAACCTGTTCCCTCATTGACTTTATCTCTTCCGTAAGATCCGAAGTAACCCTCTTCAAGCTCGAATGGTTCTCTTGCAATCCAGTGATCAGTTCGTTTGCCGATTGGAGGTTGGTATCTAGATTGTTTACTCGTTTATTTAGCTCTACTATTCTCTTCTGGAGGCTCTCGTTCTTCGTCATGAGATCGTCCATCTTCCCTTTTAATTTCTTTTCCACAGCAATCAACCGTGTCTTAAACTCGTCGTTTTCCGTTTGAATTTTCTCCAATTGCGATTGCAGGCTTTCATCACCAGCCCTGAAGGCCTCCTTCACCGAGCTTACCTCTTTTTGTAACTCACCCGAGAGGGAGTTAAGGTTTTTCGTTAAAGAGTTGACCTGGGTGATAAGTTCCTTCTGGCTACCTTCTAACTGGTTAAATTTCTTCTTAATTTCCCCGAGAGCCGATCCGTATTGATCGTCTGTCTCCTCTAGCTGGGAAACACGGTTCGTAAGATTTTTTAGTTCGGTTTCTCTTTCGTCAAATTTACCCGTCAGATCGTCCGACCTCTTTTCGAGGGTAGTTATTTCGTTCAGGAGTTTACTTTTTAGGGAATCAATTCTTGCCTGGATTGTTTGATCATTTGCATTTAACTGGGATAAGCTTGTTTCAACCCTGTCTCGTAGCGTCTTAATTTTTTCCGTGAGGTTTGAAGTAGTCTCCTTCAAACTCGAATAATCTTCCCTCAAGCCATTGATCTCCGTGTCAGCTGACTCGAGGTCGTTACCAAGGCTGTCCACGCGGTTGCTCAGTTTCTCAGTTCTGGACTCTAATTCTGTTATCCGGTTCGTTAAGTCGGTATTTAACTGGTCGAATTGAGCGTCGAAACTTTCCAGAGACCCCCCGACCTCGTTGAACTTATCGACCAGCTGTTGGCTGGTTTGTTCCAGGTTTGTTAAGTATTCATCCTGGGCGCTGTTTTTGGACTCTACTTCTTCCAGCTCAGTCTCAATACTGGTTGTTTTGTCCTTTAAATTGGCTAGCCTGCCGTTGAAACTAATTCCGACGTATAACAAGCCTCCTATTAGCATCAGAACTGACCCGAAAAGTATAATTTTGCTAAATCTTGTCATTTACCTCTACCCCCTTGAATAACCGACTCCTGAACCAATTTTTGTAAACAAAGTCTTGCTTTTAAAAAAAACAACAACTGGCAGCTCCATACTGGTCTAGATTATGGATACTTTAGACTTTTTGTCAAATATTTACTCTCAAAGGCAGGATAACCTCGAAGCGGGGAAAATTTCCACCCCCAAAATACCGATAATTGAATTCCTGCTAACCGTATAAAGTGAATAATGCCCCGCCGGTGAGACGAGGCATTGGTTTATTTGTCGTAGTTGACGCAGTTCTTATATCGTCGATTTAGCTTCTTCGATGATTTCTTGAAGCTGACTGACCTCGTTTTTCGGCAACGGTCTTACTTGGGATTCCCCGAGTAGCTGGTTCGTCAATTCCCTGGCTTCATTTACGGAAAAGTTCTCTTCCCACTTGTCATCGCCGATTCTTCGGATCAACTCGGGGGCCATTAACTCCTCCTTGAAGTGTTTGAAGGTATGGTCTTCCCTCAGATAGTCACCTCCGTGATTGACCTGATTGATAACCTCAAAGGCGATTGCCTCCTTGTCGGTTGATAGGTCTCTCACGGTTCGTTTTGCCATCCCTGCTATCTCGTTGGTCAGGGTAAGAAGCTCCAGGCTCCCCAGATCTCCTGCTCCGGCGAAGGACAGATCATGGATTAAATTCTGGCCGCCAAGGATAGCTCCGTAAAGTGAGAGAGCGGATTCGACACCCGCCTGGTAATCGAGATCGTAAGAGTTCGAGCAGCCACCAGTTCCGTATATAGGCATTTCTATCATACTTCCCCATTGCCCCGTCGCAGATTGAATGATAAGCATTTCGGGAGAAAAGTAAGTATTCAAGGCAGTACGCATGTCCATTACGAGCGGTGAAGCACCGAGAATAACTGGAGTGCCAGGGTTATTCAGTTGAGCAAGTACGTTTCCTCCTAACGATTCTGCGAAAGCCTGGGCGAGTGAACCAGCAAGAGTCATCGGGGCTGTGGCTCCTGCTTTTTGAGCCGGGTACCAGATCAGAGGCAGACCCACGTCCGTCCACCTCAGGAGGACTTCCAGGTTCTCTTTCCTGAAGGTCAGTGGTGATACGGGCTCGGCGTACATGGTAACGAGCGGATTTGTAGATAATTTATTTCTGCCTCCCGCTACCACGGCAATCATGTCAATTAGTTTATCCGTCAGCTCTCCCCCGTACCAGTTTACTATAGCCCCGTGTTTGCTGCTGTTTGCCAGAACGGCGTATAGCTGGTAAAAGCCGAGCATGGGGTCGTCGGTAAGGGTGAAGATGGACCAGACCGCATCTATATTTGAAAGCTGGTCTCCAAGTTTTACGGCATCCGATAAATCTTCCCTTGTAGCTTTTCGCCGTTCCCCTCGGTCGAGGTCGAGCACTGTAGTTGTGCCCGTGCCAGACGAAAAGAACGATTTTTCGTAATCAAGTTCGAATTCGTTGTTTTCATCTCTTGCGCCCATCGTGAATGACGATGGTGCTTTCTCCAGCGAATCCTTTACGATCTCGGGCGGGAACTCGACCACGTGACTGTCCGGATCAACCCGACAGCCGTTTGCATCAAGAATTTGTCTGGATTCCGGGTCTTCCACCTTAATTCCCTTTTTGTCCAGAATTCTTAAGGCGGCCTTGTGGATGGTTTCAACCCGTTCGCGAGAAACTAAATCGAGTTGGCCACCCCTGGTGCCTTTTCGCATAGAAAATCACCTCTTTTATCCGGTTTAAAGAGCGGAGTTCCATTTAAGTAGTAAAGTGAATGGTAAATTTATCTCTAATCTCTTCGTCCACTTCATTTGATAGGAGATTATCGTCTGCACTTTTCAGTAACTTTTTTGCCCTTTTCCTGGCTCGGGCTCGGCAATTCATTGAACCATCCTTTTCCCAGGTGGATCTATCTTTGCGATCGAATACGTCAGGATTGTAAAATTCGTCCGAGCGTGCGTAATTTACGGTATGAGGTTGAGTGAGGAAATTATCACCCGGACCCACATCTTCGATCGCGTCCAGTCCGAGCCTGTCCTGATCTACTTCGATCCCTCTGAGGATTCGCAGAGCCATACCGATAATGTCGTTGTCGATGACGAACTTTTCATCGGCGACACAGAGCATTGACTCCATCATACCGGCTGCGTGGTGGATGTAGTTACCACCAGCCAGCCCTACCTGAAGGGAGTTCAATGCTGCTTCAGCTCCCGCTTGAGCATCGGGCAGCTTTGAATCGGTCTCTCCTGCATCGGAATAAATTGGTACGTCGATGTAGTCTGCCAGTTGAACGCTCGCGACGTTCATCATTCCCGTTTCAGGCGCACCCGCCAGGTATGCCATATTCTTCATATTAGCTGCAGCCGGCACGGGTCCATAAAGAACTGGTGCCCCTGCAGAAAACATCTGTGCCAGAGTAATTCCGAAAAGTTCTTCGGCATGTACTTGAGCCAGGAGCCCCGAGAGAGTTGCAGGAGCTGTAGAGCCGGTAACGGGAGCAGAAGATAGGGCAACCGGGATTCCGTAATCGGTTATTCTTTGGAGGACTTTTGTGGTCTCGACGTCTAATTTTAATGGACTTACCATCCAGCTGGTTACAAAGGAGATAAAAGGCCTTGAAAGAAATTCTTCTCGGGATCCCGCTATTATAGCTCCCATATCCACTATATCATCCACCTTCTCCGGACTCGTCACGGATTCCTGGACGTTCTTGTAAGTTCCGGTCAGGCTCGCGTAGATGCTATTAAGGCTCAGATCCTCTTCGGGAACGTCGGTTGGTACCACTGGAGCCTGAAAAAAATGAACGTTGTCTAACTTTTCGACAAGTCGAGCCAGTCTTGCCTGGTCTTTGAGGGTTGGCGGCCTAACATCTTCGGAATCCAGGTCCAGTATCTTTACTGCCGCTCCCCCCGTCCCGTAATGGACTTTTCTTTCTTCCAGGTTTAAATCGTATTCTTTTTTTCTGCCGTGAAGGGTTATTTTTGATGGAGCCTTTTCGAGATGGTCCCGAATTATTTCCGAAGGCAGCTTTACCCGTCCGGTCTCGTGGTTAACTTCTGCACCGTTCCTGTATAGTATCTCGAGTAATTGGTCCGAATCAACCTTAACTCCCACTTTTCTCAGGAGTTTTAACGCTGATTCGTGGATCAATTCTACCTCGTCTTCACTCAGTAATTTAAATTTGTCGCCAACCAATCCGGCGTGGTTCATAATTTCCTCCAGTAAACTGTTTGGTGTTAGAGATCGTAGTAGAGCATGAATTCAAACGGGTGGGGTTTGTCATTGAACAGACTTTCCTCCTCCCGCTTGATTCTTAACCAGTTTTGTACTTGTGACTCTTCAAATACATTTCCCTTGAGCAGGTACTCATGATCATCTTCCAGTGCATTTAGGGACGCGGCTAAAGACTCCGGAGCTTGTTTGATTCTCTTTTTCTCTCCTTTCGGCAAATCGTAAATGTTTTTCTCAATTGGTCCGTAACCCAGGTCCCGTGGATCAAGTTCGCTTTCTATCCCGTCCAAACCGGCCATAAGAATAGCCGAGTAAGCAAGATAAGGGTTGCAGGTGGCGTCGAGTGTCCGGAGCTCGATCCGTCTCCTGCCCCCGGACTGAACGTAGCCCGGAATTCTTATCGCGGCGCTTCTATTTGACCGGGCGAAAACCAGATCCACTGGAGCTTCGTGCCCAGGTATTAGCCTTTTATAAGAGTTTGTAGTAGGGTTGGTGAAACCCATAATGCTCTTTCCGTGTTCTAATAGTCCGCCGATGAAATATAGCGCAAGTTCGCTCAACCCGCCATATTTATCGCCTGAAAACAGGTTCTCGCCGTCTTTTACCATGTACTGGTGTAAGTGCATTCCATTGCCAGGAAAGTTGTTTACCGGCTTGGGCATGAAAGTGGCCGACATACCCGAAAGTTTCGCCATTAGTCGGACTATATGTTTTATGTAAAGCGTATTGTCGCTGGCGGTCAGGAGATCGTCAAACCCCACCTCTATCTCCGATTCGCCAGCCCCGCCGATTTCGTGGTGATGGTACTCTATTGGAATTCCTTCCCGCTCCAAAAAGGCAACCATCCGGTTTCTCAATTCTAGCCCGTCGTCGCCGGGGCGAGTAGCGTGATACCCGCCTGTATCGGGCAAGGGGTGGGAGGATTCTTCGTCAGTCACGGCTTTGCTTCGGTTGGACATTTCCACGGAATCTATCTCGAACCCACCACGGGAATTTCCGTAATAAAACTTCGCGTCGTTGAACAGGTAGAACTCGAATTCCGGACTTACCAGAAAGTCCTCGGCGATTTGGGTTTCTCTTAAATAGTTTCTCGCTCGAACGAGAGTGCTCCTGGGGTCATGGGCAAATCTTCGTTTATTACCTTCTTCGTCGACCTGGTAAATGTCCCCGATTACGCTAAGTACTTCCCCGTCCTCGGTGGGTTCAAGCTTTGCAGTCTCCAGATCGGGTGCCAGAAGCATGTCGCTGTTCTCGACCGAGCTGTATCCGTAAGACGAGCCGTCGAAACCGACACCCCGTGACAGCAAATCCCTGGTGAAGCTGGATTTCGGGATGGTAACGTGACGCCATTTGCCGATTGGATCGACAGCTTTGATGTCTATGAACTCAACTTCAGATTCATCGAGCTTTTTTCTCAGTTGGTCAAAAGAACTTTCTTCATCTTTCTTCATGCTGTACCTCCCTCGGCGAATAATCGGCTATTTCCGGAGCAAGTTCGCAATTGTCAGTCACTGTCTGCAGAACTTGGGCCAACTTCATCGATAATAAAACTTTCTCTGTAGAGTTTTTCGACCTCACTCCGGACTGGCTGACGGGGGTTCGTTTCCGCGTTTACGTTTTTGATGGCTCTGTCCACCATCTCGTCCAGGTCCTCTTCGCTTATCGTCACCCGGTATTGCGATAGATCCAGTATTTCGAAGGTTCTGTCAATTTTATCCCGGAGATTTCCCCCCAGTTGCCGCTTAAGTTTCTCAAACCTTTCAGGAACCTCGGCCTGGTTGAAATTTAATACGGGAAGTGTCAGTCTGGCATTGGCCAACCCGTGGTTGGTATCGTAAAAGCCGCTTACCTGATGTGACATCGCGTGTATTAAGCCCAGGCCGACATGTTGCATTGCAGCTCCTCCTAAAGCGCTTGCCAGAGACAGATCTCCTCTGGCGGATAAGTCGTCACCATTTTCGACGGCCGTTTCAAGCGACCTGAAGACGAGCTCCATGGCTTTAATCGAAAGTGTGTCCGAGAGCTCGTTGCTTGTTGAAGAAAAGAAAGCCTCCAGAGCGTGAGTAAAAGCATCGATTCCCGTAAAAAACGTAAGCTCGGGAGGTAGTGTAAGGGTAAGCTCGGGGTCTATTACAGCGGTTAATGGGGCCATTTCGGGTGAACCTATTGATAGCTTTCTGTTCGACCCGGAGTCTGAGAACACCGCCCAGTAATCGACTTCGCTTCCGGTGCCGGAAGTTGTCGGAATCGCGAAAAACGGGACGCAGGGTTTCGGGCGTTCGTCCCGTTGGTCCAGCCGGACAATATCGGCTTCTTCATTTGCAAGACACAAGCCTATAGCTTTTGTCGCGTCAATAGCACTTCCTCCACCAAGACCGATCATACAGTCGGGCTGGAACCCCTGGAAGGCTTCGTAGCCTTCGGAAATAGTGGATAGGTGAGGATTGCTGGTTACGTTTGAAAAGACCTCAATCATCCTACCTTTTGATTTTAATTCCTCGGCTATTCCTTCGAGCAACCCCAGCTCCAGGATATCTTCTGTCGTCACTACCCCTACACGCTGGTAATCCCGGCTCACAATTTCTTCTACAACCTGGTTCCTTAGTCCCGGTCCGAACTTCACTTTGGTGGGAAGTATGAAATCGAAGTAGTCTTCTTTCTGGTTCATATATCCTGCCTCTTTGAAAAGATTGAGACTATTAAAAAGGGGCCAGAAGCTATCCGGCCCCTTTCTCGCGAATTCCCGTCGAAATTTTATTAATCCTCGATCAAACCGTGTTCTACCAGGTACTCGTGGGCTGCTTCGTCGGCATCCATCTTTTCTATATCAACCATACCGTTCAGAGCCGACCAGGCCTTCTGGCTTTCCATCATCCGTTCGGCGGTCCAGTTTTCGCCTCCACCGGGGAAGGTGGCAACGAGTTCTTTTAGTATCTCCTCGATCTCAGGGTATTCATCGAGGACTTCGCTTCGGACGACCGGAGTCAGATCGTAAGGCGGGTAGAATCGCTTGTCATCCTGGAGCACAACCCAATCGTGTTCGGCAATTGAGGAGTCCGTGGCGAAAACCATGCCGACGTCCGTTTGTTCGTTCTCAAGGGCGTTTACGGAAGCACCGGGAGCTCCGGTTTTCAGGTGGCTATCCGCTATTTCGAAGTTATAGGTTTCTTCCAGGGCGGGCAAGCCGTCCGGTCTCTGGGAGTACTCGAAGTCAATAAACGTACTCACTTTACCGTCGTTATCCCGGTAGAGTTCCGCAAGGTCGGACATGGTTTTGATATCGTGTTCTTCGGCAAATTCTGGCCAAACCGCGAGCGCGTAGGTATTGTGATTCCAGATGGGGTCCAGCCAGACCAGGTTGTTGTCAGTCTTGTCGATTGCATTTACGGCAGCGTAGAGCGCTTCGTGACCGATGGCAGGGTTATAGGGATAACCCAGGTGTGTCATCCAGGCCGTACCCGTATATTCGGCGCAGATATCAATACTGCCGTTTTCCAAGCCATTCCTCATAGTCATCGAGGTTAGGTCCGCCTTCAATTGAACATTGAAACCGTTCTCTTCCAGGACCTGTTTCATCAATTGCCCTATTATGTATTGTTCCGTAAAGTTCTTATTTCCGACTACTACTTTTTTGTCCGCGGCGATCGCCCCGAGGCACGTACCCACCAGAAAGAGTGTTATAAGCACGAATACTGAAAGCTTCTTCATAGTAAAACCCCCTTTAATATTGGAAAGTTGGATTGACTTTGGCCAAAATGTTTTCTTAGCTAAACCTGCCACCTCCCGTTGTCGTAGTTTTAGTTATCCCTTCTTTAGTCCTCTGGGTGTCATTGCCGCCTCAAATCCCCCGAGGAGTGTGTCCAGTATGACCGCGAGGGCGGCAGTTGGAGCTGCCCCCTGGACTATCAGCAGCGGAATCTGCGTATAGAGACCAGTTAAAATTATTTGCCCTAAACCCTCTCCCCCGACTAGGACCGCAAGAGTGGCGGTCCCGACGCATATCACGGTTGAAGTTCTTATACCGGCCATTATCACCGGCCGGGCGAGGGGCAATTCTATTCTCAAGGCGATTTGAGTTCGCGACATTCCCATGCCTTTGGCGGATTCGATTATTGCCGGATCGATATCGCTTATCCCGGCGTAAGAATTCCTCAGCACGGGGAGGAGGGAGTAAACAAACAAGGCGATTATCGCCGAGTTAAAGCCGTAACCCAGTATCGGCGCCATTATCGCGATAACTGCCAGGCTGGGTATGGTCTGCCCGACATTCGCGGTCCCGACTATCGGGGTGGCGAACTTCTTCATCCCCGGTCTGGTAACGAATATACCAAGGGGGACTCCCACGCCGATTGCGAGCAACTCAGCTATTCCGACCATCTTTAGGTGGTTCCACGCCTGTCTTCCTATATCGGCGTAAGTTTTCGGCTCCATGTACTTCAGGCTTCCCATTTCCGTAATCCATATTGTCACACCTATGAAGATACCAAGGAGAATTACTAGAACAATTCTTCGTCTCATTTTGATACCTCAGGGTGTTTCCCGCCGCTTTCGGTATAAGTTTCACCGATCAAGCTCTGCAGGTCGTTGAAGGTCAACAACCCCTTCAAATTGTTGTTTCCGTCTACCACCGGTAAGTTCGCTACATCTCGCTCGAGCATAACAGTCAGGGCATTGGCGAGACTTGTTCCTGTTTCCGTTGCTCCCGTGTCCCGAACCATAGCGTCAGCCACCTTCCCCTGTCCTTCTTCCTCGACGTCTTCTCGGTTGATCCAGCCCTTTAACTCGTTGCCGTTCTCGACGACTATCAGGTAATTGACTCCTTCTTCCTTCATTATCTGGCCTACGGATTCGAGATCCTGGTCCTCTTTTACAACCTTTGGTGATTCCTTCATGGCTTCGTCGACTTTCATTAACCGAAGACTCTTCAGAGTTCTATCGCTCCCAACGAAGTCCCGGACAAACCTGTTCTTGGGGGCCGCGAGGAGTTCCGCCGGTTGAGAGTATTGAATTAGCTCTCCCTCTTTGAGTAGCGCTACTTTGTCACCCATCTTTATTGCCTCGTTTATGTCGTGGGTGACGAAGACGATGGTCTTCTGTATCTCGTTTTGAATCTTTAAAAATTCGTCCTGAAGCCTGTCCCTGGTTATCGGGTCTATCGCGCCGAACGGTTCGTCCATGAGCATTATCGGGGGATCAGCTCCAAGCGATCTGGCAACTCCAACTCTCTGTCTCTGCCCGCCGGAAAGCTCCGTAGGGTACTTGTCAATGAATTCGTCCGGGTCCATCCCCATTAAGTTAAGGAGATTTCTGGCTCTCTCCTCCTTTTCTTCGTCCGACCAGTTTTTTAGAGTTGGCACCGTGGCTATGTTCTCCCCGACCGTCATGTGAGGGAAAAGGCCTATCTCCTGTATGGCGTAACCCATTTCCCGCCTTAGTTCGTTCTCATCCATGTCCCGGTTGTTAGTGCCGTCAATATAGATGTGTCCTTCGGTGATCGGAATTAGCCGATTGATCATCTTCATTGTCGTGGTTTTGCCGCAGCCCGAAGGTCCGAGCAGTACACACAGTTCCCCCTCTTTTATTTCGAAGGTTACGCCCTTTACCGCTTCCGTGCCGTCCGGATAAACTTTCTTTACGTTCTCTAGTTTTATCATTTTTTCAACCCTTCTGGTGTAAATTTTTTCTCCGCCAGGGCCAATAAACCGTCAACCAATAAAGCCAGGACCGAAACGAAAACCGCCCCGGTTATTATCATGTCCGTTCGGGACGTTCTTAGACCTCGAAAGATTGGTACTCCTAGCCCCCTTGCACCGATAAAGACCGCAATAGTCGCGATACCGATGTTTATGACTACCGCGTTTCGGAGACCTGCCATTATAACCGGTACTGCCAGGGGAAGTTTGATTTTAAAAAGAATCTGTCTGGAAGTCATACCCATTCCTCTTCCAGCTTCTATCATAGCAGGGTCCACTTCCCTGATTGCTGTGTAAGTATTCCTCAGAATAGGTAATTGCCCGTAAAGGATTAAAGCGATAACTGCAGGCAGGAATCCGAGTGAAGGTAGGTTCATTGCTGAGAGTAGAGGCATAAGCAGGCCGAAGAGGGCCAGGCTCGGGATGGTCATCATTATACCCGCCAGGTAAAGTACTGTATCCGCGACTTCTTCCCTGCCTTTTCCGGCGATAAATATGCCAAGTGAAACCCCGATGAAAACCGCGAATGAATTAGAGACGAGAATTAACCAGAGATGATCCAGCGTCCAGCTGCCGATAGTGACCCAGTGACTGTTAATATATTGCCAAATTTCCATTTCCACCCCCTACACACTTCTCTAGAATAGTGTTCTCCAGTTAAACTAAAGCACTTTATTTGGCTCCTTCGTAGTTCTTTAGAAAATATTTTTTTGGGCCCTCGTAGTGCTCGCGAACTATCTTCTTTGAGGCCCTTACGTCCTTTCTTTCCATAGCGTCCAGGAGTTGCCAGTGGAGTTCGTTTGCTTTTTCCATGTTATCTTTCCAGTAGTTAGCGACTGCCTCCCGTAAAAGTTCGTTGTGCGTTTGTTTCCAGAGGCTGCTCATGCTATTGCTTACGATAGGGTTTTCTACCGCGTTGGCGATATATAGGTGGAATCTCGCATTTACCTCGTAGGCCTCTTCGTAGTTGGCCGAATTCAGCAGGTTCTCCATGTCGGTTAGAATTTGCCTCAATACACCGAAATCCCTATCTTCAAGGGAGGGTATGGCTTGTTCTATCACGCCCGGTTCGAAGACCTTTCTCGCTTCAAAGACCACCGTGGGATTTTCGCCTTCTTCGATAACGGGCAGGATTAACGCTTCTAGCTCTTTGGAGTCCGGCACATTCTCGATATAAGTGCCCGATCCAGCATGAGAGCTAACTATATTTAACGCCTGTAATGTTCCGAGAGCCTCACGGATTGAATTCCTGCTGACGCCCATTTGTTCGGAAAGTTCTCGTTCCGGTGGCAATCTATCCCCAACCTCGTAATTTTCTTCTATTATAGCCCGGAGTATCTGCTCTGAGACTTTTATGAAGACCTTTTTTTCTTTTTCAACTTTTTCGAACTCCATCGTGTCACCCTGGTTCGGTAAATTGGTTAACCAATTTTATAATATACCACTTTTAGGTGACTGTCAAAGTTTCTGAGCGGGTTTTACCAGATTATTTAAACTTTTATCTAAAATAAAGAAAATAATATTCTATGGAAGCAAAACAACTTCGCCACGATTTTTCTTTAATAGCCCATCTTCCTCAAGCTCTCCCAGGCTTCTCGTTACGGTCTCTTCAGTCATTCCCGCCATTTCGGCAAGTTCCTTGCGGGTTAGAAACCTAATAATTCGACGCTCCTCCTTCTTTTCTCCAAGCGGTGCAACTTTGTTTAAAATGGAATATATCCTTTCCTTGGCGGTCATTGATATCTGGTTTTCGAGGGTCCTGTCTCTGGACTGAAGTTCGTCCGATATCATATCCATTACCTGGAGAGAGAGCTCAGGATTATTTAATAGTTGTTCTTTGAACGAATCTCGAAGGACTTCCTGGAGAGTGGAATCAACTAGCGCCTTCGCCGTGCAAGGCTGATTGATGACGTTTGATGATAGGTGGTAAGTGGAGAAAATATCACCAGGCAGAAGTATTTGATAGGTAAGCAAATTGCCGTTAGGAATTCTCTGTGACTGAGAAACCCCTCCTGATTTTATCCGGTAGATCTTATTATCCGGTTCACCTTCCTTGTAAATTGTTTCGCCGTGTTCGTAGTTAACCGTAGCACCATCGCTTTCAGCAAGGTCGTCGAATAACTTGCCTAAACTTGAGTACTGCCTACCTGGTGTCATCTTCTTTATCTTTGGTGCGCCCGGGAGGATTCGAACCCCCGACCTACGGATCCGCAATCCGTCGCTCTCATCCACTGAGCTACGGGC
>CAZYPS010000002.1:0-4664 GCA_964649445.1 uncultured Thermotogae bacterium
ACCCATATTTTTTACACAGTTGTTTCTACACTATCAACCAAAAACTCAAATTATTTAAAAATAAACCCGAGGAGGACACTTCCCAGCCCCGCAAAAACTCCTGCCGAGAGGAGAGAACCGGCCAGAGAGTAGCTTCCGGCCAGAGTCGAGAAACCCCAGGTACCAAAAGCGGCCCCAAAAGTTCCGAGCGTTCCCCGCACTCCCATGGCAATACCCCTGTCCTCTTCCTCCGTATTCTTGCCAATTATGTCGAAAACTATCGGTAAGTAAAGCCCGGACCCAAGTCCCCAGAACCCGGAAAATATCGCCAGCAGCAAGAAACGTTCCGTTAGGGAAACGAGGACGATAAATATCCCCGCTAAGACCGTACTAACGATCAAAACACTGTAGTTGCCAAAAGATTTGGTCAGCTTTCTACAGGCGAGCTTGATAAACGTGGAAGTTGCTACCCTCAGGGAAATTAATATACCTATAAAGAACGAGGCTATGCCAATTTTGCTGAAGTAGAGAGGAACTACCGATGCCCCCAAACCAAACGTCATGAAAACAATAAACGAAAAAAGCGAAGCAAAAAGTAAAGCTGAATTGCTTTTCAATAGTTGCCACCCGTCAAGATAGGATTTTATCGATGGATAGATCGGAATGCTCGACGGGGAAACGGAAGACATCTTGATGAGGTTTCTTACGGACTCCCTCCGGGTCAGGTCGCTGTTTTCATAATAGAACAACCAGGATAAATAAATGAGAATCAGCGATACCGCCAGAAGTGTCAGAAAGACCCACGCCATACCGAGGGTGTCTTTTACGTAGCCCCCGGTAGGAGAACCAATCAACCATCCAAGCCCCACGGAGAAGGAATAAACCGGCAAAGCATCGGAGGCACTGGTAATGTAGGAAGGAACAGTAACCCAGGTAATCGAGTTCGCCAGCCCAAGAAATATTTCCCCGAGGAACAGCAGGGGCCAGATTTTCAACGAACCAAGAAAGGCCAGAGCGGAGAAAAAATAGAGAAGGGAGCCGAGCATTACCGGCTTATGGTGGCCAATCAAGTCCGAAAGCCTTCCGAGAGGGATCCGGGTCACCGACTGAAGGAGGTAGTAAATGAGGACGAGATTGCCAATTAGCACTACCGGCATACCGACTTCCCGTCCAAAAATCGGAATGTAGGGTATTATATTGCTGACTCCGAACGTACATATGAAGGAAAAGACGATCAATATCCTGGCGTTTTTATTTATCCGAAACATACTAACTTTTTACAGCCCCCCAACGGAATAACTTCTCAAATCTAAAAAAGCAAGGTGAATTAGAAGATATCGTTCGACCTGCGATTTTAATATATGTCCGCGCGGGTTTGGTTGTTCCTGTCGACCCGACCGTTTCTATTCTTCCGGCACGAGATTACTTTTTACCGAAAATACCTTCGTATTCCTCGACCACGTCCTCGCTGAAACTAATTACCCCTTCCTCGGTTTTGTAATGATCTATCATCTCTTCCAGGAGGTGAAACGGAATCGTCGAAACATCTGCACCTGACTCGGCGACCTCACGAACCTGTCGAGAATTACGGAGACTGGCAGCCAGAACGTCAGTATCGAATCCGTAATTGCTAAAGATCTGCTTGATCGAAGAGACAGCAGCAGCTCCAGTATATATCCCCTCGTCGGATATCGATTCTTTTACTCTATTTACATCTTCGTCAAAGTATATTCCGGCAAGATCGTCCCCCTCCATCTCCTCGTACCGAGGTTTTAGCTTAAGATAAGAAGCTTGCCGAAGCCAGTCGGCGTCGTGGTAAGCACTTTTAGGGTAGTCTTCCCCCCGAGTCAGTCCGACGTTGTTTCGGATGAAATCGTCGATCCTCCCGGCAAATGGGCTGACGTACTGGGTACCCGCCTTTGCTGCCAGAAGGGCCTGTTCCGGTTTCATAATTAAAGTTGTATTTGTCGGAATACCCTTCGAAGAAAGTTCTTTTAGCGCTTTCAAACCCTCGTAGTTTCCGGCACTGCTTTCCGGTGAGTTAGTATTAATCGGTACTTTCACCACTACGTTGTCGTTTACTGGATTGAATTTCTCGTAAAGCAACTCTCCCTGGGCAACCATTTCGTCCTCGGTCAGACCTATTACCTCCAGACTCACCGGACCGTCAACTGCTCTACAAATTTCCTTAATATACTCCTCCATATTGATATTTTCCCTCTTTTCAACGGCCTTTTTTATCAAAGAGGGATTAGTTGTTACCCCGTCTAATACACCCCAGGAATTCGCCTCCTTAATTTCATCCAGCTCCGCAGTATCTACAAATATCTTCATGTAATCACCTCAACTGATTATATAACGAATCTCGTTGATGGTAAAGGAAACCTTAACCCCTGACAAACTTAAGAACTGACTAGGTGCACTGAAAAACTGGTTAAGTTGAATCGGGATTTGAGAAAAAGGAAGTTTACGCAGTAGGGATCTTTTCCGCCGTTAGAATTCGGGCAAAATAACCCATTTTGCACCAGAAGAAGCCAGCAGAGATGGGCCAGGAATATAGTTCTAATATAACTAAGACGACATACAGTCACGTGCAAATACAACTGTCGAAAAGGTTAATGGGAAGTCGAAAGGAGGACTTTAACAAGCTAATAGTATGACGAATCAGGAAAACCGCCAATCAGGGAAGTTACGAGTAATTAATTTATCAGTCTAAAGGCCTTGAAAATTAAAACTTCCGGCAAAGCATGATAATTGATTGCTTCGCCGGAAGTTTAGTTCTAGACAATTAGGTAATTAGTTCTAATAGTACTAACTACAAGTATTGCACGTTCGGGAACTTCTGCACCCGCACCTGTTGGAACCGCAGAAACCGAAAAACAGGAAGCCCGAACTACAGCAAGAGGAACTGCAGCGATCTCTCCTACCACAATCATTGAAACTCGAGCTACAACAGCTGGTTTTACACCGGTCCCTCTTCTCGTACACGGTAAAGTTCGCGGAAAGCTTTCCGCAGCATTCCGTCTCTATCATTACCGCGTATCGGCCTGGTTCGACAAAGTTACCACTCATATTGCGCTGATCCCAGATCCAACTCCAGCTTTTACCGGGTTGATATCCCATCTCAAACTCCTGACTGTATACGATTTCACCTTTTCCGCAGCATCGATCGGCACGTTTAACGTAAAGTTTCTCAAAGACGATATCACAGTCTCTGCAGTTCGAGAAGTCGACTCCTACCTCTTCCCCGGTCTCGTAGTGCTTATGGTCTGTATTAAGGTTCGTCGACCAACCACCACAACAATTACACGAGCAAACGGGACGCCTTACCTTGGGTTGTACTTTGAAGTTTGTCCGGAATATTCCACAACAATCCGTCTCTACAAGAGCATAATAACGCCCATTTGCCACCTGATCGCCGTCACTACCCACCTGATTCCATCTCCAGGTCCACTCGGTAGTATCAACCGGAACTGATTGATTTATTACCTCGGTATAGACAACACCTTCGTCTCTGCCAATTAACTTCTCTATTTTGATCTCCTCTATCAGATATTTGTCGGTCAAACCGGAAAGCGTCAATTCTACGATTTCCCCCGGGGAATACTCATTCTTTGAAGGGTTAAACGAACTATATCTGGCCGGACATTCTGGTTTTTCCTGGTACAGGCAACATTCTTCTTCCTGAACGCTACACTCATTGTCCTGAACACCAAGTGCACCCAAAGAAATGACAAGCAACAAAACAACCGGGGCGAGAAATATGGCTGCCTTCTTTCGATTAATATTTGTGTACATCTTCCACCCCCTTTTCTTTTTAGGGAAAGTTCTAAAGTTATATTAACCTAATTTGTAATTTTTATCAATTAATAATTGATAAGGTTGAGAAACTAAATAACGGGACCGTTCTATTCAAGCAGCTGTTTTATTCCCAGATCGGCAAGCCTTTCCCGGGTAGGAATTCCATTCTCATCGTAACCCCTGGACTCGTAATACTCAGTTAACATCTCGCTCAGCTTTTCTTCAGAAAACCCTTCACCTTCGGTGGGGCCGGTAGATAAGGGTTCCTTCAACCGATCGGGAAGTCGATCTTCTTGGGCCGAATACCCCGCCCGCGACGCCAGCAACCTGAGCAGTAAGTAATTTCTCTCACCCATATTGAGCATTTTTGTGGGAGTTAATTTTCGTCCCGTAACTGCTTCAACCATCTCTCTCATAGTTCCAAACGAGTAATTTTCTCCGACCATGTCCGTGGTAAAAGCACACATAACGAGGGAATTATTAAACGACCTCAGGTCTTCAAATAACTTAGCTGCCTTTGCTTTCCCCTCGTAGGTAAATCTATCCATAGGTTCGGTTAATCCAACCTCCGGTGCCACCGGCTTATCTTCAAACATGGTATCGTGGGGACCCTCCATATGGTTCGCCCCTCTCGGGGTCGTAGCGTAACTGACGCCCAGTGCTTTCTTGCCCCTCGGTTCGTGCATCGGAACTTCCTGGCCCTTAATTTCAACTGCAAAATCAGCTCCCAGCTCGTCCTTAAGAGCGCTAATTCCTTTGGCTAATTCTTTTCCGGGACCTTCTTTGTTAGCAATGGCATCGACCAATTCAACTATTGCCTTGGGGTCACCCCAGTCAAGTCCCCAGTCAACCAGACCTTTCTCACTGGCCTCCATCGCGAAAGC
>CAZYPS010000002.1:4764-48785 GCA_964649445.1 uncultured Thermotogae bacterium
GTATCCGCCATGGTCTCGCCGCTGATCCTCTCGGCTTTCGAAAATTCCCCTTCCTGAAAGTTCTTCGTCGGCAGAATTCCACTTTCACTGAGACTTTTTACTCCTCTCGAGGTACCGTACTTCCCAAGTGAATTGGCTTTGTTTTCGACGAGTTCTCCGGCGAAGTCTCCTTTGAGGGATTTCAATTCATTCGGGTCAGCGACCTCCTTTTTCTTTCCCCCTTCTATCGCAACTCCTTTCAATTTCTTGCTCCCCAGGACGGCGCCAAACCCAGGTCTTCCGGCGGCTCTATTTCTGTCGAAGATTATACACGAATAATTGATCAGGGCTTCTCCCGCCTTACCAATCGAAGCTACCCGAACGTCACCTTCCTCTTCCTGAATTCGATACTCGAACTCGGCCGTTTCCAATCCCCAGAAATCGCCGGCTCCTTTCAACCGGGCTTCACCGTTCCGTAAAACAAGATATTTCGGCTCAGGAGCAGCTCCCCTGATAATTATTCCATCGTATCCGGATTTTCCCAGCTCCTGCCCCATGAAACCACCTACGTAGGACCCGTTTACGGAATTAGTCTTTGGCGATTTCGCCATAACAAGGTGCCTGCCCGCCCCGGCTATATTTAACCCCTGAAGCGGGCCGGTAGCGAAAACCATTATATTTTCCGGGCCGAGCGGCTCTACCCCGGGGTCCAGTTCTTCGAACATAATTCGAGCTCCAATCCCCCTTCCCCCAAGAAATTTTTCGTACCATTCCTCCGGTACGGTATAGTCGCTAATTTCCCCGTCAGTTAAAGAAACATCGAGGAATCGCCCAAAATAACCTTTCATTTTAAACCTCCCTGCCAAAAACATTCAGCAATATTATTTCTAGTGTTGCTGGACCTCACAGTAGTATATTAACTTGCAGATAAACCAACCTTTTTCCTTACCTTAACTCTCTTACAGCTTTACCAGCCCAGGAAGAATCCTTTAATTGGGCTCGACCGACCGCAATTAAATCGACGTCCCCGTTCTTTACGAGATCGTTTGCGTACTCCGGCTCGGTTATGCCCCCAACACCAACCACGTGAGAGGACACTACTCCTTTTATCTCTTTGGCATAGGGTACGAAATAGCCCTGCTCTCCCTCCAGCTCCTCCGGGCTATCGCCACAAAGCCCTCCGGATACGTTAAATAGATCCACACCCAGCTCATCCAATTTCTTGGCCAGAATCTTCGCATCATTCAAGCCTAAACCTCTGGGGTCAAGGTCCGTAGCTCCAAGCCTGTAGGAAAGGACTCCATCCACCTCTTCTCTTACCCTTTTTACAATTTTCAGAGGGAATTTCATTCGATTTTCTAAATCACCGCCGTATTCGTCTTCCCGGTCGTTGGTAATCGGGGAAACAAACTGGCTTAGCAGAAAACCGTGAGCTCCATGAACTTCCACCCCTTGAAACCCAGCACTCATTGCCCTCCTGCTCGCTTCCACGAACCCCCGGGCTATTCGATCGAGATCTTCGGGACTGTACTTCGACAGACTTCCTTCGTAGTCAAAATCCAGTAGATTTAATTCGGTTCCCTCCCCTTTTAGCCCCGCGTGATTCAACTGAATTATTGCGGAGGTCCCACTTTCCTTTGCAGTTTCAGCTAGCTTTTCCAGCCCGGGAACCAGACTATCGTCACCTATCCCCAGTTGACCGGAAGCGTATCTTCCCCCGGGGAGGACAAAACTATGCTCCACGACTATTAAACCTACATCGGAAGTATACTGCCGATAGTGATCAATCAAAACTTCCGTAACTTCACCATTTTCACCGGCTTTACCCATCTGCATGGGCGGTAATACTATTCTATTCTTGAGATCCAGACCTCCAACTGACAGAGGACTGAGTAAGTTCTCCATAATTCCCTCCAGAGAATAAACATTGATATTTTACCGAGCACGTTTTCCCAATCGTAAGAACATCAAATAAATTCAATTAAAAACTCTTCCAGGCTTTAACGTCTTTGAGCCCGCTACCGGTAATCGGGACCATTACCCTGTCCCCGGGAGAAAAAACTCCTTCGTCTCGCAGTTTTTCGATGGCGGCAACGGGGAGGGCGGACGTTGGTTCTGCAAATAGTCCCTCCTTTTCAGCAAGTAATCTAAGTGCCTCTTTTACCTCAGTTTCTGTTACCTCGAGTGCCCGCCCTTCGGTTTTTCTAATCGCATCCAGAATTTCCTTCCCTCTATCCGGATTCGAAATGTGGGCTCCCTCAGCAACTGTCGGCTGGACGTCAACGGGCCTGGTCCGGTTCCGGGAATTATTAAAAGCTTTTACCACTGGATTACAGGCCTCAGTCTGAACCCCGTGAAGCCTGGGCACTTTTTCGATCCAACCCAATTCTACGAGCTCTCGAAATCCATTGTGAATCCCGACAAGCAGGGCCCCTCCCCCCACAGGAACTACCATATGTTCCGGTGGTTCCCAGCCAAATTCTTCGCTTATTTCGTAAGCAATTGTTTTCATTCCTTCCGTAAAATAAGGACTAAGATTATGGGAAGCGTAATAAATATCGGTTTCCGAAGTGTCCTCATAAATTCTTTCAGTCGCCTTCTCCCTGGGACCCGGTACTTCGTTTAACTCCGCACCGTAACTTCTTATCTGGACTATCTTCCCCCCTGATGCGCTATCCGGGACGTAGATGGTACAATCCAAACCAGCCTGAGCTGAATAACCTGCCAGGGCAGCACCCGCATTACCTGAGGAATCGTCAGCAACGGCTTCGACTCCCCATTCACACGCTTTGGAGACGGTCATGGCCGCGCCACGATCCTTGAACGAACCCGTCGGATTTGTAAATTCCAGTTTAAAATAGAGATCACCCGGGTGATCGCTAGCGATAAAACTGGATTTAATAACTGGAGTTCCGCCTTCCCCTTGACTGATTGGGGAATCGTTAAGAGGAAGAAACTCTCGATAACGGTCTATCCCGTTACCGAAAAGCTCGTCCTTATTTACCCCTCGCTTCATTCGATCCAGGTCGTAATGAACTTTCAGAGGAGAGCCACAGTCCGGGCATTCCGTCACTGGAGTTTTTGAACCAATTTCAAAATCACAACTGTCACACGTGATTTTTTCCAGATACATTTTACCTCCAAAGAATTACTTGATAACTGAATTTAGATAGAGGTTTCCATCTTCGAAATCAATAATAAAGTTACCAGGTAATTATTACCAGAAGTGACCCGCTTCCTCCCCTCTGAGCTAGAAAATATAGGGGCAAAGAGATATTATTTTATTCTAACCAGCAAATTAAGCTATCTGGAAAAGGCGCTGAACCAATCATACCAGCGTATTTTGAAATTCTTAATGAAAGGAGGATCATGGAGGTTAACTACAAGAGAATTCCCGAAGAAGACCGGGAAGAATTCAAGGAAATGCTCCATTATGCTTTTAGCCCTCATAAAGAGGAAGTCGATTACGACGACATCTCACCAACTTACCAAAAGTTCATCCGAAAATTTAATTTGCCCCTAAAGCGTTCATCAAAATGGTGGAAATATCAGCGGTTAAGCCATTGGAATAAGCCGGTCTACTGCTTTCTCTGGGAACAAAACAAGGATATTAGGGGTTACGTTCTATATTCAGTTGAGAAGAACAGCGAGCATGACTGGAAGAAGGAACTTAATGTAAGCGAATTAATTTATGAAACGGAAGAAGCTTTCTACCAGTTACTTCGGTTTCTTTACAATCACGGTTCCCAGATGAATAGAATAACATTGCCATCCCCCTTGCCAAATGGGCTTTCCCTTCTTGACCTGTTGGACGACCCTCAAGAGATAGAGGCAAAGGAAAAACCCGGAATTATGGTCCGGTGCATAGACGTCGAAGCAGCTATTGAAACACTACCGCTCCCTGAAGGGCTGGAAAGCAATTTAATAATATCCGTCGAAGATCCTCTGCTTGAAGAAAATAGTGGAAATTACTCGCTCGATTTCGACGGAAATTCTTTCCCGGAAATTAACCGACTAAACCGGGAAGGCACGAAACCGGATCTTTCTCTCGATATCGGTTCCTTAACTAAGCTCTACACTGGATATTTGAGCCCGTCAGAAGCTATTACTGCTGGTAATTTAACCCTGAAAAACGAGGATAAACTTCCTCTGCTTCGCGAGATATTTCCGAAACAACGGACCTTTTTTCCCGAAGGATTTTAAGGTAAGTCGAGCTCTTATTTGTTAATTTTAAATCCGGTTAGTTTCCAAATTTCACGGGATCCAGCATCCAGAAAAAGCTCCAGGTACTTTCGGCTTGATTTGGTAGAAATTCCCCCAGGAGTTAATTAAATTTGAACGTAGAAAAGAACCTTACAAAACGATATTGAGGTTGATCCAATGACTGAAAAACAGCCGAAAAATCACAAAGCCCTTGCCCTCATTTCAGGGGGCTTGGATAGTCAAATAGCTGCCAAACTGATCTCGGAACAGGGAATAGAAGTAATTGGTGCTAACTACAGAACGGGTTTTACGTCGGAGGAAGACGACGAACTGTTCGACCTAATCGAGGAGGACCTGGAAATAGAAATCAGGCGTCCGGAGGTCGGAGAACAAGAGTACCTGGAGTTAATAAAATCGCCCGAACACGGTTACGGATCCGCCATGAACCCCTGTCTAGATTGCAGAGCCCTGGTTCTTCGCGAGGCGAAAGATTACATGGAAGAAATATCGGCGGACTTCGTCGTGACAGGCGAAGTACTCGGACAGCGCCCGATGACTCAGAGAAAGGATAATATGGATCTTATCAAAAGAGAGAGCGGACTAACCGATAGACTCCTGCGACCCCTATCGGCAAAACTGCTCTCTCCTACCCTGCCCGAAGAGAAGGGCTGGGTGAATAGGAATGAGTTGCTGGACATCGAGGGGAGGTCCCGGAAAGTCCAGCTGGAACTGGCGGAAAAACTCGGAATTGACCATTACAGCCAGCCAGCAGGTGGTTGCCTGTTGACCGAGGAAGAATTTGGTCATCGGCTTGAGGAACTTTTCGACCGTAAAGGCAGGGAAGAAGTTAACGCGGAAGAGGTAAAACTGCTTAGACACGGACGTCATTTTAGACTGCAGAACGGGGCCAAAGCGATAATTGGTAGAAACGAAGGAGAAAACGAGCAATTAAGTCAATTCAATTCCGACTTTTGGACGCTCAGAGTTTCGAATTTTCCCGGACCCCTCACTCTTGTGAGCAAAGAAGCAACTGAAGAGGAACTTAATTTAGCTGCCAGACTCACCGCTCGATACAGCCAGGGTCGGGGCGAAGCTCATCTTAAAGCGAGAGCGAAGAAAAACGGAGAGACAGAACTTTATCAGGTAGAACCTTTAGATTCTGATAGCAACTTGATCGAGAAGTTGAGAATCGAAAGTTCAAATTAAATAGGGGCGTTCAAGTTTGCCAGATAATTTACCCAATCAAGTTCAAAGGTAATTTCAGAATACCAACTACTGCACAACCCGTGCCGCTAATTCCGATATCCCCGAAGGAGGAGCACAATGACTAAAATTCTGGAGTCGGTACCAAATTATAGCGTAGGTAAGGACGAAGAGATCATCGAAAAGATAGTTAGCCCGTTTGAGAACCGCGAAGACGTGAAGTTGCTCGACTATTCGGCCGATCCAGACCACAACCGGCTCGTGGTCACCAATGTTGGTAGCCCGGAAGGTCTGTTCGAGGCTACGCTTGAAACAGTGGGTATTGCCATTGACCTAATAGACATGAACGAGCATGCTGGGGAGCATCCCAGGATGGGTGCGGTCGACGTAATCCCGTTCACCCCTGTTAAAAATGTAACGATGGACGAAGCAGTTAAACTCGCAAAGCGTCTCGCGAATGAGACAGCGATCAAATACGACCTACCTATTTATCTTTATGAAGAAGCCGCAACTAGTCCGGAACGAGAGAATCTGGCAACTATAAGGAAGGGGGAATTCGAAGGATTCCCCGAAAAGATAAAGAAAGATGACTGGAAACCCGACTACGGTCCGGAAAAAGTCCATAAAACTGCCGGAGTAACCGCAATCGGTGCGAGAAAACCGCTGGTAGCATTCAACGTAAATCTCGGAACTGACGATTTGAGCGTTGCAAAAAAGATCGCCCGGGAAGTAAGAGGTTCCAGCGGGGGCTTACACTACTGCAAAGCCATGGGCGTAAACCTTGAAGAAGAAGGACTCGTACAGGTTTCAATGAATATGACTGATTATACCAGAACTTCTCTTCAGCAGGCTTTCGAACTGATCAGGTCCGAAGCAAGTCGGTTCGGTGTGACCATAGCCGAAAGCGAGATAGTTGGTCTCGTTCCCGGGGACGCTCTCTTAGATGCAGCGGAGCATTACCTCCAGATAAAAGATTTCTCTTCCGATCAGGTTATAGAGAACAGGCTACTGGAGGAACTTTAATGAGCAAAAAACTCGTCACGAATATCGGGCAGATGGTCACGCCCCGGGGGGATGAGTTCAAATCCGGTTCTGACATGGACAACCTTTGCGTGACCGAAGAAAGGACCATCCTTATAGAAGAAGGCTTTATTTCGGAAGTCGGTGATAAAGGCGATTTTTCCGACATAAACTCGGACGAAGTCGAAACAATCGACGCCTGTGGAAATCCCGTATTGCCCGGATTCGTCGATCCCCATACCCATTTCGTTTTCTCCGGCTACCGAGCCGAAGAATTTCAGTTGAGGCTCCAGGGGAAAAGTTACGAAGAGATCGCCAGAGAAGGTGGCGGCATTGCCAGTTCAGTGAGTTCTACTCGCAAAGCACCATTATCCCGGCTGAAAAAAGAGTCGAGAAAGAGGCTCCGTTCCATGGCCCGGTTCGGCGTGACGACCGTAGAAGGCAAGACGGGATACGGGCTGGACAGGGAAACAGAGCTAAAGCAACTCAAAGTAATGAGAAAACTGGATGCCGATACTCCTCTGGATATAGTTCCAACTTTCCTCGGTGCCCACTCCATCCCGCCGGAATACTCGGATCGGAGGAAAGAGTACGTCAAGTTTGTAACTGAAGAAGTCACTCCTCTGGCGGCAGAAGAAGGAGCAGAATTCTGTGACGTCTTCTGTGATAGAGGTGCGTTCACCGTAAAAGAGTCCAGGAAAATACTTTCCGAAGGAAGAAACTCTGGATTGACCCCGAAAATTCACGCCGACGAAATCGCCGGCACCGGCGGCGCCGAACTCTCAGCCGAGGTAAATGCAATATCTGCCGATCACCTCCTGAAGGCTTCGGAAGAGGGCCTCCGATTGATGAAAGAAGAGGGCGTAGTTGCGGTTCTTCTACCGATAACAGCGTTCAGCCTCAAAGAGGACTACGCTAGAGCAAGATACATGATCGACCAGGACCTCCCAGTAAGTCTGGCGACGGACTTCAATCCGGGAAGTTGCTTCTCGGAATCAATTCCATTACTCATATCTTTAGCGACACTGTATATGGGTATGACTGTTGAGGAAACCATTACAGCACTTACGCTAAACGCCGCAGCAGCACTCGACAGAGCGGATCAAATAGGCTCAATAGAGAAAGGCAAGCGAGCCGACATGATCATCCTGGACGCTCCTGATTACAAACACCTTTCTTATCATATTGGTGTAAATTCGGTTGAACGTGTCATAAAAGGGGGTGAAATCATCTGAAAGAGAAATAGTCCACGCTTCTAACATAACCTTACAATCGTTTATGTGACCAGGAAGTTCTATAATATATTCTTTCCCATCAATGCTATAGACTCTCGACTCTCCTTGAGAAACAAAGGTTAAATTTGCTGGTGCTTCTGAAAATTAGCGTAGATTCACTTAATTGTATTGCCTTCGGTAGTTAAACTTTCGATGAAGGTGGTTCGAAATTAATCTCAGTTAAAAACCGATATTTTGGCAGTTATTTACCAGCGTTAGAACAAATTGCACCTCGAAGGGAGGTTAAAATGAGTGAATTAAAAACCGTAGATGAGATCGACACCAGCTACAGCAAATCTCAAATTTACTGGAGGATTGACAAACTGGTGGAAAGCGGGTTGATGGAACCCCCGGAAAGAGGAGACCGGAATGAATACCTGCTCAGTCCGGAGCAGTCCGAAATTCTAAAAAGTCTTTCGGAAGTGGAGAAAAACCACGATACCGTAAAAGAAGCTATCGATAAGCTCGAAGAAGAAAAACTCGAAGAGGGTCCCGATCAGGAACTCCTTGACAGATTGGAAGACCTTGAAGAAAGAGTTGTAGTTCTGGAGGATAAGGTTAAAGCTCTAGAAAGGGGGCTAACAGTTCAGGACGACAGACTCCAGCAGTTTCGAGAGAGGTGGAAAAATCAATTAAAGGAAGGAGCTAAGAAAGTCAAAGACCTGTTTGGATAAGAGCGGATTTCCTCACCGACTGGATCGGCCAAACCTAACGTCAAGCTATTGAACTACCGAAACCAGTTTTCATTGAAGGATTTATTAGTAGCCGGCCTATTTATTCCAGCTCCTTTGATCTCGCGTAATAGAGGAACTTCAACCAGAGGTTAGATGAGGTGACCAAACCCGCCATCAATTCATTCAGGGAGTGACGAAGAAGTATACGACGGAAAAATGACAAATTCCCCCGCCTAAAACAAATAGATGCCATACCGCATGATTATAAGTAAGTCCTTTCCGCTTATAGAATATTACCCCCAGAGAATATATTAGCCCTCCCACTATCAACAGAATAACTCCAACCCAGCCAATAGAAGATAACAACTGATGTAAAAAAATCAGTGAGAGCCAGCCCATTAGGATATAAGTAGCCGTTCCTACACTGGAAAACCGGTCGAGAGAAATGCCTTGGAACAAAATACCTCCGATCGCCAGCCCCCAGATCGTGCCAAACAGGGCCCAGCCCCATCCATTCCTAAGGCTTACCAAAGTGAACGGCGTATAGGTCCCGGCAATTAATATATAAATCGAGCTATGGTCAAGAACCCGGAAAAACTTTTTAAACTTTTGGTAGGGAAGTCCATGGTAGAGAGTAGATGAGAGAAAAAGCAGGATTAAACTCCCTCCGTAAATCCCAAAACTGATCAACATCCATGAGTTATTCCACCTGACGGCTCGTAACAGCAATATAACTAATCCTGCGACACTCGCTAAAAATCCGAGTGAGTGAAGAACGAAATTGGCTGTTTCTTCCTTTGGATCGTAATTAGAAGTTGAGGTCAAACTTTCCTCCTGAACCGTATTCTCGGGAGTTGATCGGCAGGAAAAGAACTAGCTCAAGTTATTCTCAACTGCCTCTTCCACCAATTCGTCCTCGGCATGATAAGGCAGAGTCGCGTGTCCTTCCGCGCCTTTTCGTTTATTCCATTCGACCATCGTCTCTACTGCGTGTTCATTTCTAGCCCAAGACCTGCGGGCTACGCCACCGTGGACGTCCCAGTCAATTGCGGATTGTATTATCCTGTCTACTTTCTTACTGCCGTCCAGTACCAGACCAAATCCGCCGTTAAAGCATTTTCCAATGCCGACGCCGCCACCGTTGCTCTCCACTGCCATGGTCATACCTCGGGCAACGTTTCCGGCAAAGTCGTGGACTGACATCTCGGCCATGATATTGCTGCCATCCTTTATATTTGAGGTTTCCCGATAAGGTGAATCGGTTCCTCCCGGGTCGTGGTGATCCCGACCAATCATGACCGGACCAATCTCACCTTCTCGAACGAGCCGGTTAAACTCCAGTGCCATTTCGACACGACCCGGACCGTCCGTGTAGAGTATTCTTGCTTCGGACCCAACCACCAGATCGTTATCCTCCGCATCCCTGATCCAGATATAATTATCGTAGTCCTGGGACCGCCTGTCCTGGTCGATGATTTCCTGAGCTGCTTTATCCGTCCTCCGTAAATCTTCCTTCTTTCCGGAAAGACAGACCCATCTATAAGGGCCGTAACCGTAGTCAAAAAAGACCGGTCCCATTATGTCCTCGACGTAAGAAGGGAAGATGAATCCGGAACTGGGATCAGTCTCGTCCTTCGCTATTTCCTTTACCCCGGCATCGTAGACCGCCTTCATGAAACTGTTGCCGTAGTCGAAAAAGTAGGCACCACTGTCAACGAGATCCTGAATTAGATGAAAGTGTTTCTCCAGTGATCTATCGACTTCTTTTCTGAATTCCTCCGGGTTATCGCTCAAAAGATTCCTGCTTTCTTCGTAGGTGTAGCCGACGGGATGATAACCACCCGAATAAGCATTATGGCAGGAGGTTTGATCGGAGAGGAGGTCGACCTCAATATCGTTTTCTACTACGTAATCCAGCAGATCCACCACGTTACCATGATAAGCTATTGATACGGACCTTTCTTCTTCCAGGTACCGGGGGACCAGGTCAAATATCTCGTCCAGATCATCGTAAACCTCGCTTAACCAGCCCTGTTCCCGCCGAGTTTCAATCCGGGACTCGTCAACCTCGGCTATTACACCGACGCCGCCGGCGATCTCAATTGATTTAGCCTGAGCACCGCTCATGCCTCCAAGGCCGGAGGTCACGTAAAGCTGGCCGCTTAAGTCCTCCTTCGCGTCGTTGCCGAGGAACTTCCGGCCGGCATTTAACAGTGTGCTGTATGTCCCGTGGACTATGCCCTGAGGACCGATATACATCCAGCCACCAGCCGTCATCTGACCGTAGTTTGCCACCCCTAAAGCCGCCGCCTTGTTGAAATGCTCCTGGTCATCAAACTCACCAACCATCAAAGCGTTAGTGGAGATCACCTGAGGCGCAGACGGTTTTGACGGAAACAATCCTAATGGGTGACCGGACTGGACAACTAGAGTCTGGTCTTTGGTCATCTCCTGGAGGTACTTCTTTATCAACCGATATTGCATCCAGTTCTGACAAACCTGGCCGGATTCCCCGTATGTTACCAGTTCATAAGGGTAGAGGGCAACGTCAAAATCCAGGTTGTTGTCTATCATCAACTGAATCGCTCGGCCTTCAAGCGTCTTCCCCTCGTACTCGTCAACGGGTTTCGCTTCGATCGGACCGTTTGGTCTGTAGCGGTAGCCATAGATCCTTCCCCTGGTAACGAGCTCCTCGGCAAATTCCGGAGCCAGCTTTTCGTGTAGTTCGGGCGGAATATACCTGAGGGCGTTCTTTACCGCCAATTCCATTTCCTCTCGGGACAGGTCAAGCTCTCTTCTTGGTGCCCTCCTTATTCCCTCTTTAAACTCCGGTTTCTCCGGTAGTTCGTTGGGTAGTTTTATTCTCATCGCTTCGGAAACATCTAGGTTAATCGAACTCATTCTCCCACCTCCTGAAAATGACATTTCAACAATATTTTTTCGCATTCAGCAAAATAGAACCGAGCCCTCTACAACCCTTTCGAAATGGAAACCCTGAAAGTTGGATTAAGACGAATTCGAGATTTCGCTTACGTTATTTCGTATTTCTCCACAATTTGCTCCAGGAATCCTCCGTCCTTTAAAAGTTCGGATCCTTTTTTTATCAACGAGGAGAGCTCTCTATCTTCGTTAACGGGTGGTATATCTTCTCGGACAAACCGATAAAATTCATCAAGTGGCTCCGTCAAATTCAGTTCGGCAAATTCCTGAGCCTGACAGGAACTGATCAATTCTACTGACAGAGCTTTTCTGACGTTTTTTATTATGGTTTTGAGATCCTGCGCCCCGTGCATCCCCATGGATACGTGATCCTCCTGATCGCCCGATACGGGAATGGAATCGACTGAAGCCGGAGAAGCGAGGTTTTTGTTTTCGGAAACCAGGGATGCACTGGTATATTGAGCCAGCATAAATCCCGAATTCGTCCCCGGGTCCTCAGCGAGGTAGGGAGGAAGGTCCCCGTTAAGCTCCGGGTGTAATAACCGATTGACCCTTCTCTCGGATATACTGCCAAGTTCGGAGAGGGCAACCTTCATATAATCGGCAGTCAATGCCAGCGGTTCTCCGTGAAAATTCCCACCGGAAACTACCGCTTTCGGGTCATTGAAGATCAACGGATTATCAGTTACGGAGTTCATCTCGGTTTTTACTACCTTACTCACATGGCTCATGGCCGTCCGGACACTCCCGTGAACCTGAGGAGTACACCTGATCGAATAGGGATCCTGGACGTTAACCGGGCAGTAATTTTCCGGATCGTAATCCGTCAATTTTCTTAAGTTCTTCGCCACCTGAGCCTGACCCTCGTAAGGCCTGAGTTCGTAAATTCGGGAATCGAACTGAGCAAAATTGCCTCCCAGTATAAAAGTGGTTAACCCACTAATGATATCGGCGTATTTTATCAGTTTTCGAATCTCCGAAATACCGAGAGCCATAACCGCCGTCATCGCTTGAGTTCCGTTAATCAGCGCCAATCCTTCCTTCTCTCTTAACCCGATTTCCTCAATACCGGCCCTATCGAGTGCTTTTCCCGCCGGTAACAATCCGCCTTCATAAAAAGCCTTTCCCTTACCAATCAATACCGAAGCAATATGAGCGAGCGGTATTAAATCCCCGCTTGCACCGAGTGACCCTTTCTCCGGTACGTAGGGAGTAACACCTTGATTAAGTAATTCAATAAGTCGCTCGAGTACTACCAGCCTAATACCTGAATTCCCCCTGCCCAGGGAATTGGTCCGCAAAGCAATTATAGCTCTGACAGTTTCCTCACTCAGAGGGTCTCCGACCCCGGCAGAATGACTTTTGAGCAGGTTTTCCTGGAGGGCACGCCGTTCCTCCTCCGGAATTTCTTCACTCACAAGATCCCCAAATCCAGTGGTAACTCCATAAATCGGTCTATCAGTCTCATCTATCAATTCTTCCAGGGTGGACCTGCTTTCTTCTACCCGGGAACGTGCTTCTTGTCCAAGTTCCGCTTTTTTACCCTCGCAAGCGACGGAAATCAAATCATTTATCGACAATTTACCATTCAAACTGACATTCATATATAACCACCGTAACCAATAGCATTCACTGTGAAATCCCTTCTAATAACGGCAACTGTCAAATAAGTATCTTTTAGTCTTGATCCAGTGATAATCCGAGGTCCCTCAATTTTTCCTTTCTCGGTTTTCCCTGGTAATCCCAGCCCATACGGTCATAAAACTCAACTAACATACTTTCAAGATCTACCACGGCACCTTTTGCGGGACCCTCTGTTATGGGTTCCGAGGTGAACTTCTTCGGCAAACCGTCGTCTTCTCCCGTCAAGCCCATTTTTACGTTGAACAACCTTTCCCCGGTAACCATCCTTTCTCCTATAGTAAGGAGGTCCTCCGAAGTCATTTCTTCTCCAAATACCTTGGTAACAAGTTCAGCTGTAAGGGAGAGATCGTAATCTTCGACAAGCGAGAGCAGGGGAACTTTGCAGATACCGAGGGAATCGACAATGACACTTACGATAGCCGATCGTTTAACCAGTTCGGGCTTACCTTCTTCGGCAAACCGATCCGCAGCCTTCTCGGTTCCAAACGATTCTTTTGCAAGATCGGGAGTAAAGCTATACTCGGGTCTAGCGTATATGCTCGTAAAATCACTTCCCCGGTTACCTATTGCGTACCCGAGTCCCGATGCCTTGAATCCTCTGGGGTCCATTGCGGTCATGGCAAGTCCTTTGACGTGATAGGCCATTTCCTCGGCGCCTTTTCCGATATCCTCGGCGGCTTCTTTTAACCCTTTACTCAATGTTTTCCCCAGCCATCCATCTCCATTAGCAATCATATCGATCAAGTCCGTCATCGCTTCGGTATTGCCCCATTTCAAGTCCAAGCCACCAGATTCTTCCTTAGAGATAATCTCCTTATCGTAGAGGTCCATGGCAAAGGCGATCAAACTCCCAACTTCCACGGAATCGAGGCCTAAATCGTTGCATTTATTGTGAAGCCTAATGGATTCCAGCGAATCCGAGTTACCACATTTCGGGCCGAGAGCAACCAGGGGTTCAAAACAGGGTCTCTCCGCCTCTTCTCCTTTATTGGGACCCCGGGTTAATTCCAGTTCAGCCTTACAGTGCACAGGACATCTAAAACAACTGGATGGCGTTCTCGGAAGGTCCATGAAACTCCTGCCGTCGGCATCTTCCACATCTTCACTCTGGACCTTTCGATAATTCTTTACAGAACTGGCTCCAAGATCGTCAACCCATTTTACTGAAGTTGAATTGTCGTACTGAGCCCACTCCTCGTAGTCAGGGTTGGACCTAATTTCGTCCAGGTACGCTCCCAGGGTATCGTCTCCCCGCATCTTACGGCCAACCTGTTGATCGCCCGACGTCGCACCTATCGCTTTGACCATCTTGGAACCCATTACCGCCCCCATACCTGTCCTCCCGGCAGCGTGCCCATCATCGAACATGATACATGCCATGGAAGCAAGGTTTTCGCCGGCGGGTCCTATTGCCCCAACACTCACATCCTCTCCGGCGGTCTCTCTAATGACATCTCTTGTCTTATCCGTCTCTTCACCCCAGATATCCTCGGCATCCCTGAGTAGGACTCTACCCTGATCAATCCAGATATAGACCGGCTTATCCGCCTTACCCCTGATAATTAGAGAAAAGATACCGTTTTGTTTCAGATAAACCCCCAGATGTCCACCCACGTTAGAACTTCCAAGAAATCCAGTTAACGGGGAAAGAGAGCCGACGTGAAGTCTGGATGAGGAGTAAATGTCGCTACCGGTAAGCAATCCGGGTGAGAATATCATCAAGTTCTCGGGACCGAATGGGTCCGTCCCTGCGTCCAGGTGACTTAAAAGGTAATAGGCATTGAACCCCCGTCCTCCGAGGAAATCTTTAACTACTTGAACGTCCGGACGGCTTCGTTTGACTTCTTCATCACTCAGGTCGACTTCTACTATTTCACCTACATAATCCACTAAAACCTCCTCCAGTTAAAAAGAAGAGGGGGTAAATAGTGTTTACCCCCCTCCAGCCATCGACTTCATTTACGTCTTTTTGACGAATCTCAACTCGTGCGTGCCGTTCCTTACTTCATTGTAGTCCTCTATACTGTTATGAGCGGCGCCGTATAATCCTTGATGAAACGGGATAATCGCAGGTCCTTCTTCCCTCAGGATCTTCTGAATTTCCGTGAAGTGTTCCTGCCTTACTTCGGGTTTGACCTCTGTCGAGGCTTTATCTATGTGTTCATCCAGCTCTTCGTTGCTGTAATGTCCCTCGTTCCAGGAACCTCCCGATCTATATTGAAGCTTCAGTACGTCAAGAATATTTACCCTATGGGCCCACTGAGTTACCGTCATGTTTGCTTTCAGCCAGTACTTTGAAAAGTAGACGTCGGAATTTGACCCTTCGAGTTTGAGATCTATTCCGGCGGGCCTTACCAGCTGTTGAAGATTCAATGCCGTATCCGCACAGGGAAAGATATTTGTCGGATAATGCAATTCCATTTCGAGGCCGTTCCCATGTCCCGCTTCAGCGAGAAGTGACTTTGCTTTTTCTATGTTTTGCTCCCTCGTGCCAAGATCTTTGTACCACTTATACGTCGGAGCTATGGGATGATCATGCCCGAGGTCCCCAAATTCCGATAACACGGACTCAAGCATAAATCTCCGGTCTGCCGCGTACTTCATCGCCAATCGAACTCTATTGTCGTCAAACGGAGGCTCATCCGTTCTCATACTTATTGGAGCTTGAAATCCCCCGAGGGCGTAGTCCCCGTAAATATTTGATTCATTCCTGAGCTGCTCAAAAGTCGATAGATTAATGTTGGTTAAGATGTCCACATCTCCGGACTGGAGCATCAACTTTTTCGTCGAATCTTCGGGAACGATAATAAAGTGAAGTTCATCCACGTAAGGTACGTCGGGAAGAAAGTAGTCAGGATTCTTTTCCAGAACCATCTTTTCTCCCGGGTTGTACTCTTTTATTTTGAACGCACCCGTACCCGAAGGTCTCTGCTCTCCGTACTTTTCGTAATCGAAATCGTGGGCTACGATCGAAGTGTTGTAATCGTAGAAATTCAAACCAAAGTCCGGATCCCTTTCCGTCAGGTAAAATTTAGTGGTGTAACGATCGACTTCTTCAATTTTATCCACATTCTCGAATAACGACTTTGCCGGAGAGCCGACGTCCGGATCCATTATTCTCTCCACGGTGTACTTTAAATCGGTGGAAGTGAGTTCGGTTCCGTGGTGAAACTTGACCCCTTCTCGAAGCTTAAACGACCATTCCGTCCTGTCTTCGTTAAAACTGTAATCTTCTACCAACGAGGGAGTCCGTTCGCTTTCCTCACCCCTTAACCTGAACAGATAATCGGAGTGAACGCTGGCCATTACTTGGCCGGGAGAATCACCAAGTAAACCCGGGGTAATCCTACCCGGCGGCCTTACTCCTACTCTAACTACGTTTTTATCGGATTGACTCTTGCCGGAAAACGACCATAATCCTGGAATTGATACAGCTGCACCTGTAACTGCAACGCCCTTTATAAAATCTCTTCGAGATACTCTACGGTCTTTACTCATGTTACCTCCCTGAAGAAAATGGGTTTTGAAAATTTATACCTTACCCTTCGATTAGATTTTACCTGTAAACCACCCCCTAAATCGAACTCAGGATAGTACCGGCTCAACATCCATCAGTTCATCTTTTGGAATGACGCACTTGATCACGTGATTCCCTGCCTCTCTTTCCGGTATTGGTTCCCGCTCGCATTCCTTGCCGACCTTCCTCGGACACCTCGTATGGAATACGCAACCGCTCGGAGGATTGACAGCCGAGGGTACCGACCCCGTCAACCTGATCCGTTTCCGCCGAAGATCGGGATCCGGTACGGGAATTGCCGAAAGTAATGCTTCCGTATACGGATGATAGGGAGGAGAAAATATCTTGTCCGATGAGCCAAACTCGACTATATTACCGAGATACATAACTGCGATATAGTTGCTTATGTGGCGCACTACGCTAAGATCATGGGAGATAAAGAGATAACTCGTTCCCGAGCCTTCCTGAAGGTCGAGCAGTAGATTCAAGATTGTAGCCTGAACGGATACGTCCAAACTCGAAGTAGGCTCATCGTGCAGGACCAGCGCCGGATTGGTCGCAAAAGCCCGGGCAGTTGCAACCCTCTGTTTCTGGCCTCCCGACAGCTGATCAGGATACCTTTCCGCAAGTTTGGGGTCAAGCCCTACTGCAGCCAGCAAATCGGCAGTAGTCTGGGGGATCTCATCTCTTGAGAAGTCCCCATGCATTATTAACGGTCGAGCAATTGCCTGGCCGACAGTTCTCTTTGGGTTCAAAGTCGACCTCGGATCCTGAAAGACAATCTGTATCCTCTTCAACGTCTCCTTTGACCTCCGGGATACATCCGTAGTTATGTCCTTCCCGGCAAAGTCAATTTCCCCTTCCGTGGGCTTAGTTAGGCCAATTATGGTTCGAGCAAGGGTGGTTTTCCCACAACCTGACTCACCAACTACCCCTACCGTTTCTCCCCGCTCCAGAGTAAGGTCTACACCGTCCACGGCTCTAACCGGAGGTTCACTGGCACCCGGCAACCAGCTTCCACCACCACCAAAATACTTTTTGAGCTCCTGAACCTGGAGTATTGAACCTTCTCCTTCAAGTTCGGAGGGCCCTTCCCAAACGGGACGACCGCCGACCTCTTCCGATTCCGTCTCCTCCGCCCCTTCAATCGGTGCAAAGAAACATTTTGCACGGTGATCTCCCTCTTTCGCTTCTAGAGGTGGCTCGGCTTCGAAACACTTGTCCTGCCTAAAAGGACACCTCGTATTGAACTTACAGCCATGGGGAAGATCCGTTAAATCAACCATGGATCCAGGGATATCTTCCAGGGATCCCTTTTTTCCTTCCGGATCGGGCAGGGACCTTAGAAGCAATTTGGTATAGGGATGAAACGGTTCCTCGAACAGTTCCGCTATCTCCGATTGTTCAACTATCTGCCCCGCATACATAACCTCTATTCTGTCACCAATTCGGGCTATTACCCCAAGATCATGGGTAATGTAGAGAAAAGCAGAATTGAGGTCCTCCTTCAGTTCTTCGATTATATCCAGTATCCTCGCTTCAGTAGTCACGTCCAGATTCGTCGTCGGTTCATCCAGGATTAATAACTCCGGCTTCCCCATCAAACCGGCAGCGATGCCTATCCGTTGCCGCATTCCCCCTGATAACTCGTGGGGATATCGGTTTATTATCTCTTCCGGGTCACGAATATGGACACGATCTAACAGTTCGACCGCCTCCTCCAACGCTTCGTCTCGGGAAGCTAAATCGTGGGCAGTCGCAACCTCCAAAATCTGTTCTCCAACAGGTATAGAAGGATTTAGCGAAGCAGTGGGGTCCTGATAGATCATCCCCATGTGCTTCCCCCAGATATCTTCCATTTCGGAATTTGGCTTATCCTTGAGGTCTTCTCCATTAAACAGGATTCGACCACCGGTTATCTCTCCGTTCCTGTCGAGATATTTCATGATCGCAAATGCCAGAGTGCTCTTACCGCAGCCGGATTCACCTACCACCCCCAGGACCTCTCCTGGAGCAACTTCCATAGATACTTTGTTGATTGAATTAACGTCTGCCCGGTCCGTCCTGTATACGACCTCTAAATCCTCAATTCTAAGTACCGGCTCCGTCATTACTTTTCACCCCCGGTGACTTCTTCGAGGCCTTCGGCAAAGAAATTAGCCCCCAGAACCATAGAAGCAATTGCCAGGGCGGGAAAGATGGCAAGCCAGGGGGCAACCTGAAGATAGCTCCGGGATTCACTAATCATCAGGCCCCAGTCCGGTGTCGGTGGCTGAACACCAAGTCCCAGAAAGCCAAGTGAGGCGCTCAAGAATATCGAGTAAGCGAACCTAATCGCCGCCTCGACGCCTAGTGTATCCAAGATATTTGGAAGGATTTCGGCTCCCATGATATAGAGATCGGATTCCCCGCGTACTCGTGCTGCCTCTACGTATTCTTGGTTTTTTACCTGAAGCGTTGCCGACCGGGCAACCCTGCCTAT
This sequence comes from uncultured Thermotogae bacterium, assembly GCA_964649445.1. GTDB lineage: Bacteria > Bipolaricaulota > Bipolaricaulia > M55B111 > M55B111 > JAGXLP01. The sequence goes on from CAZYPS010000002.1 coordinate 23,701, forward strand.
TCTTGGCGTGTGAGCAATTCCAATTACTATTATCACATTGATCGTTCCGGGTCCGAGAACCCCCAATACGAACATCGCAATAAGTAAAGCGGGAAACGACATAAGGATATCCATCAACCTTCCCAGGATTTCTTCAATCCAGCCACCAAAGTAAGCGGCAGATAAACCCAAAGCAGTACCACCGACCAACCCCAAAAACGTCGCCGATAGGGCAAGTGAAAAAGCCGTTCGACTCCCAATTACTACTCTCGTAAAGACGTCACGACCCCACCTGTCCGTACCAAAGGGGTGCTTTAACGAAGGTCCGACGAATTGGTCGGACGAAAAATCCGTCGGTCCATAGGGCGTAATATAGGGAGCAAGGACGGAAATAGCCACCCATAAGAGTATGATAACCAGCCCCGCGAACCCCAGAGGTTTCCGTCTGAGGCGAGCAAGGTAAGAGAAGCCGTTTTTCACTCTTTCCCATAGGCTAGGCGCAAGGTTAGGACCAGTCTCAGCCATCAGCTTTCCCCCCTGTCGTAACGTATTCTCGGATCCAGCAAAGTGTACAATAAGTCAGTACCAAAATTGACCGCAATGTAAGCGGTAACCACGAAAAGAAGTCCCGCCTCCATCACAGGAATATCTCGGTGCTGAATAGCATTGAGTACCAATCGAGCAACTCCGGGATAGCCAAAGGTCGCTTCCACTACGACCGCACCTCCGAGTAGCCATCCCAGGTTAATAGCAATGACCGTCACAGCAGGGAGCAAGGCATTCCGAAGTACGTGTTTTGTTATAACGGTGCGGCGACCCAGGCCCTTAAGAGTAGCAGCCCTGGTATAATCAGACCTCAGAACTTTGACCATACTGGCCCTTATATGCCTGGTGATATAACCCAGCATGACTCCTGATAGCGCCAGTACCGGCAAAATTAGCTTTGGAATTTGGTTTATCAAACCCTGAGAAAGGTCGATCGAACTCGAGGCAGGCAACCAACCAAGCTGGACCGAAAATATCAGGATTAGAACCAGCCCGGTTATAAACGAAGGAAACGAAATTAAACCCAGAGTTGTTATAGATATAAGTCGATCAAACCAGCTACCCGGCCTGAGTCCCGCAATAATTCCGAGAAGAAACGAAATCGGAATGATAATTATCATTGCCCCCGCCGCGAGGATCAAAGAATTTCTCGCTCGCCGCAACAGCAACGGCCCGACCTTAACTCCGGTCTTGCTGAGTGAAGTTCCCAGATCACCCCGAAAAACTCCGACCAGCCAATCGAAGTAGCGAACGTGCAGTGGTTCGTTCAACTTCAACTTTTCCCTGAGCGCCTGGAGTGAGTCCTCGGTTGCATATTGACCGAGAATCATCTGCGCCACGTCTCCGGGTAGAGCCTCGGCTACCAGAAATATGATGACCGAGGCCACCGCTATGCTGACTATTGCCTGTAATAAACGTTTACCGCTGTAAGCTAACACTTTCCTAGACACCAACTATTTAATTATCCGTTCAGTCGACCGTAAAGTAACGATATTCGGCGGCTGCAGCCCTGGTCATCCAGAAGTCCTCAACTCTCTCGCTTAGACCGCTGAAATCGGCACCAAAGAAGGGAATGATTGTTCCCCCGTCCTCCCGCAGTATTCGCTGTATCTCGGCAAAGTGCTTCTCGCGCTCTTCCTCGTCCAGTTCAGTCGCCGCTCCTTCAATATGCTCGTCTAATTCTGGGTTCTTATAGTGGGATTCGTTCCAGGGTCCATCTCCCTTGAAAGCAACGTTCAATAAATCAACGGGGTTCTCACGGTGGATCCACTCTGTACAGGTCATATTTGCCTTGAGCCAGTACTTGGAATAATATACGTCCCCGCTCGAACCCACCAGGTTGATATCAATGCCCGCCGGCTTTGCCATCTGCTGGTAATTTAAAACTGTCGAAGGCACCACCGGAAAGTTATTACCGTAGTGTAGATCCACGCTAATACCATCCTCGTACCCTGCTTCTGCCAGTAGTTCCCTTGCCTTTTCGACGTTTCTCTCCCGTGTCCCTAAATCCTCGTACCAGGGATAGCCTTCCCAGATCGGGTGATCGTGACCAAGACTTCCGACCCCACCCATAGCCGATTCGAACATCTGCTCCCTGTCAACTACGTATTTCATCGCCTTGCGAACTCTGGGATCGTCGAACGGGGGCTGATCGGTTCTCATGCTAATAGGCGTATGAAAGGCCGACTTAGTTGCAACCGCTTTCGTTTTTGCAGAATTCTTAAGGCGCTCGTACTGTTCCAATCCTATAAACGGTGCAATATCGGCGTCGCCCGATTCAATCATTACCATCCTCGTGGCCATTTCGGGTACTATTCTAATTCTGAGTTCGTCCACCTGGGGGACGCCCTCCATCCAGTAATCGTCGAATTTTTCAAACGTCAGTGATTCTCCCGGCTTATAATCTACCAGCTTGAACGGACCCGTACCGGAATGTTTTTGCTCTGTATAATTGAAATCTTCTGCCAGAACCACGGTATTGTAGGCAAAAAACTTTAGCTGAAAATCCGGGACGGGACGGTCGAGCTCAAATACGACGGTGTACTTGTCTTTCTTCGTAACGTTTTGTACGGCGGAAAACAGAGACTTCTGGGGCGACCCGAAGTCGGGATCCATGATTCGGTTAAATGTAAAGACGACGTCGTCCGCCGTCATCTCCGACCCGTGATGAAACTTTACGCCTTCTTTTAACTTAAAAGTCCACCTCTTTCCGTCTGTGGTTCTATCGTAATCTTCTACCAGCCAGGGTGTCCGCTCACCCTCGTCCCCGTGACCTTCCAGCATGAACAACCGCTCGTACATTGCGTCCGCTATATTCTGACCGGGTGCGTCAGTCAACCTCCCCGGAATAATTGTGGTGGGGCTATCTACAACTACTGTCCCCGTAAGGTTCTCCTGAGCGGTTGTTTGTGAACCAAAAAGCCCTGTCGAGAAAAGGGCTAGAGAGCCACCGGCGTAAGCCGCGCGCTTCAGAAACTTCCTCCTGCTAATACTTTTGGACATAAATACCTCCTATGGGCCTGTGGATGTTCAAATTAAACCAAACCAATCACAAAAATTTCAACACAAAAAGACTATTCAACCACCTCCGGGTGAGAGCTTTGCCCTGCCAGCAGACAGGTAAAATCGGAGATCCTAGTAACCGTCTCGAATTCTTTCACCAGTTCCAACACCTTTTCTTTCTCATTTTTCTCGAGGAATGGATCCACGATTCGATCGAACTTATCCGCGATATTCTCCAAAGAGGCAACACGTGCAGGCTCCGAGGTCACAGTTCCCGATTCAAAGGTCCTGCCATCGACCGTCTCAATGGTCACCTCAGTCGGCCACGCAGAAGTCTCGCCGACCTCCCTGGTGAGCGACCTGTTCATCTTTTCCAACTTCTCGGATTTAACTATCTCTATTCTTTCCGCCATCGCTCGCAGCTCAGGATCATCAAACCTTTCCCTCGACATACCGCCGACTGACACCCCTCCGTCAACTAGTGCTACGGCCAGAGGCCATTTCACGTTAAACTGAGCCTCCACTTCGTTAGAGGGAACGTCCTGACATAGCGCAATCAACTTCGAGAACCCTCGAACTTCCACTCTCTCGATTTCGCCCTTCGTTATATCGTGAGAATTCAGGAGCCCACGAGCCGCCTTTATCGGTGGATGTGACCAGCTACAGGACGGGATTTCCTTAAACTCTACACCGCCCTCTTCCGCCATTATGTAGTGACTTCCCAGTTCTTCAAACAAAGAATTGTGATCTTTGGTTTCAAAGGAAGTCCCCGAACCCGTGAAACCTCCCTTGGCCCATTCGGCCGCGATAATTCCCGTCATTGCTCCCCAGCCTGTTCCATGCTTGACCATAGAGGGGTTCTCCACCGCCCTCATCATAGGTAAATAAGGCGAGTTGTAGTCCGCTATACCGAGAGCGTTACGAATCTCTTCCCCCTTCAGCCCGATCAAATTAGCAGATGCGGCGGCACAGGCCACCGACCCCCAGGAACCACAGGATCGGTATTCTTCGAACCTCTCGTGCCAGCACTTCCCCACCCGGTGAGCAGTCTCGTAACCTGCCGCTATGGCGGCAAGAACCTCCTTGCCAGAGGAACCCTGGCTTTCGCCGAGTGCCAGGACCGTCGGAATTATCTGAGCTCCTGGATGACCTCTGGTGTACTTTCCACCATCATCTATGTCTAGCGCGTTAGCCATGTATCCGTTCGCCAGGGCAGCACCAACTGGAGCAGCTTGGCCCTTCATGATAACCGTCGCGTCTCCTTTTCCCCAGGTTTCCATTGCAAAGTTCGATACGATCTCCCCTGACCGGCTATCACTTCCCGCTATAGCCGCACTCACCGCATCAAGGAGGCAGGTTTTCGTTTTGCGCTTCACTTCGTCCGGCAGGTCGTTCCAGCCAAGATCTCTCAGAAAAGAGACAAGATAGTCTGTCGCGCTCATCCGAAATATACCTCCCGCTCTTCCATATTATCACCGACCAGATCGAGCGGGTAACCTCCACGGTTTTTTGTCGTCTCTACCATGGCTTCCACGTTGGCGGACGGAGTTTCAGGTGCTAGAGAACAGTTTCCAGCCAGGATGTAGTTTCCATCAGGTCCTGCAGCCTCTATGCTGGTCTCGACTGCCTTTTTTATATCCTCTGCATTGCCGGTTAAAAGTAGCCCCGAAGTTGGTATCCGACCCATGATAGTAGTCTCGGGATAACTATTCCTTATTTCTTCGAGTCCCTTACCCCCTATACCGTCGATGTGATAGATGTCCGCACCGGCCCGAACCGCCAGGTCGAATCGGTCACCCCACTCCCCACAGGTATGAAAGAGTACCTTCGCCTCAGTATTAGAACGTACCTTATTTATTATCTCTTTCTCGGAAGGATAAACCAGCTCCCGGTATTGTGTTCGGGATATCATAGAGCTGCTGGCAAACGGGTCGGTAATTCCGAGAACGTCGGCCCCCGCCTCGACGGTCAGTGCGGCGTACTCGTAAACTTTTTCCGTCATCAGATCGACCAGCTCTTTAACGAACGAGGAGTCTCGAATTAAATTCTCGAATAACTTCTCAAAACCTCTAAGCAGACAGGCCTCTCGAAACGGAGAAGAGATAGAAGCAATTAGTGGAATATCAGAAATGAGTTCCTTTTTTAGCTTTTCATTGACCTCTAAGGTGAACGGTACAAAATCCCCATCGATAACCTCTCGAGAGTAGAGTTTATCAAGATCGATTCTATCACTTTTTCCAGTTAGCCCGGGTTCCGTCATACTCGGGGACTCGTCATCCCCGATAAGCAATTTAGCTCCGAGCGCATCGGCAATCATGCCCGGACCACCGAGTCCAGTCACTCCGTCATAACCAAACTTCCTAAGACCGACAATCTGGGCTTCGACGAACTTTTCTCCATTTTTCATAACCTCTCCATAATTGTACCCCGCTTGACGAATTTGGAAATGATTGGAATAAGTTAGGACCGGTACCCTGTCAGGCTCTTCCGACCCAATACATGCAAATACTCTATCTTTAGAACTGTAGTTAAATTCCGTCATCCAAACTCCAGGGTTACAAATTTTGTCACCAAACCGAGCAGTTAATCGAGTTCAGCCTTACTCTTTTCCACAACCTGGTCCATAGCTTGAACAGCCTCGTCAGCTAGAGGGTCGGGTTCATGTTCATTAATGATATTTTGGGCTTTCTCCCGAGCTCTCTCACGAAAGTCTTTGCTCCCGGAGTTCTTCCAGCTATCGTAACTTTTTCTGTCCAGTAACTCGGGCTGGTAAAGAGACTTAAACGTATTCAGAGTAGATTCATCGGTCAGAAAGCTTCCTCCAGGACCAACTCTCTTTAGGGCATCGATCGCCAGGTGTTCATCGTCCATATTTATTCCTTTCTGGAGTCTTCGCACGTACCCAACGATCTCGTTTCCGATGACGACCGATTCCAGTGATCCTGTCTGTCCCGACTCAAGATAACCGACGTCATGGATCAAATCCGCCTCACTGCAGGCCATTTCAGCAATAGAGATCGAAGCTTCCATCGCTTGCTGACCATCGATCAGTTTGGAATCACTAAAACCTGCTTCGCTAAATACCGGCATATCCAGGTATTTGCTAACTTCGCTAAGCGCTTTATCGATCAGCAAAGCTGCTGGTAGACCGTAGGAAGCCCCTGCCGTCTTCATATCCATCGGAGAAGCGGCACCACCTATTATCACCGGGGCACCGGGACGTTTAAGCTGAGATATTACTACGCCGCTTAACTCCTCCGCCAGCGACATAACTACCGTCCCGGCGGGCGCAGCCGGACTAGAGGCTCCGGGAAGCGTACCGGATGTATAAGTAGCAGGAACTCCGTACTCCGCGGACAGCAACAGACGGCCCAGAGCGTCTTCGCTTCCAACGAACGGACTGGTAGGCTCCGTATACTGAATAAAGAACGGTTTATCTTCTAGCTCATCCCTGCCTCCCGCAACCGCTACCCCCATTTCGAACAATTCTTCCGTATTTCTGTTGTCAGCTGACGTAAAGACAAACGGTTTACTGTTATTGACCGTCATTGCCCTGAACTGATACAAATCGGCCAGCCTGGTCGGAACATCCTGCGGCAGAGCCATACTCATAAGAAAGTCCATATTAGGCAAAGCGTCGACAAGTAAGCTAAAATTCTTTACGTCACTCAGCTTGCTTTGCCTCCTTTCACCCGTTTCCAGATCGATCGTACTGGGATTATCCGAACCTGGCCCAAAATAGTTTTCCTCGCTTCCCAGCTCAAGCGCCAGGTCACCGTTTCGATCGTAAACAGGTACGTACTTCGGGGCAGAAGATAGAGTTTCTTCAACGTGATGGGGTTTGAGGTAAACCCTTTCCCCCTCGACTTTTGCACCGGCTTCCTTGAACAATTCCAGTGCTTCACCATGTTTTACCTCTATACCTACCTTCTCCAGAACGTACAGAGCTTTGTTATAAATTTTTTTCTTCTCTTGTTCTACTAACATTTTACCCATTCTCCTTTTTTAAATTTAATTTGAAGTTACTAAGGCCAAACAGTGAGATAATCGTCCGGGGACTTCAATTTCAGACCGATCAAATAGTCAGGAATACCTCTCAAAGTGCTCTTTGATCCGGTTCGCCGCCAACTCTGAGTCATTCTTCTTCAGGGCAAGGAAAATCTTCCTGTGGATATCAAGCGATTCCAGCAAGTAATTCCTCTTATCGGGTAAATAGTGTTTCTTTTCCAGTTTGCGCCACATTCGATCATTCATAATTCCCTGAAGATTTTTCAACGTATCTTCGATCACATCGTTCTTTGTAGCTTCCGCAATTCCCAGATGAAACCGCTTATGAAGATCGAGAAAAACCTCGTAATCATCGTCTCGAGCGGCCTTTTCCATATTCTTCAATGTTTTTTTCACTTTTTCCCCGTCTTTGTCGGAAAACTTACTCGCCGCTATTTCTACTATCCCTACTTCGAAAGATCTTCGAGCTTCCTGAAGTTCAAGCGGCTTGGGGTGATCGACCAGAATGCTTAATATCTTGTCCTGGATATTGTCTTCAGAGGGAATCTGCTTCACGTAAGTACCTTTGCCGACCTTTGTCTGAATTATTCCTCCCAGCCTCAAAGCCGCTAACGCTTCCCGGACAGAGGCCCTGCTGACTCCCGTCATATCCGAGAGTTCCTCCTCAGTAGGAAGTTTGTCTCCTACGCCGAAATCCCCGCTCTTAATCGCATCCACTAATTGATTGGCAACGTGCAAGGGTTTCTTTCTTTTTTCCAGTTTCTGGAACTCGAAATCCATGATCCACCCCTCATAAGTCAGCCATCATATGTCAGACAAATTAACCTTAAAAAAATGACTCCAACGAGCAAACTCTAAACTTCTTCAAAACTGAAATTTTTTGCCAAAACCAAGACAACCAATTTCCACTCCATCGAGAAAAAATATCACTTGCTGCTCTCCAGGCCCGGTATCCTTACTCTTTCTTCAACTATATCCAAAACCTTTGTAAACCCAGTTACGATAATTATGTAAATAAACGCCACTATGATAAAAACTTCTAAATAGCGAAAATTTCTCGCCGCAATTATCTTTGCCTTTGCCATCAGTTCAGGTGCACCAACGGTAAAAGCCAGAGAAGTGTATTTTAACATATAGATCAGCTCGTTGGACCACGAAGGGATGGCGAGCCGTAATGCCTGAGGTAGAATTATGCTTTTTATTGCACCAAGTTTCCCCATTCCAATGGACCTAGCTGCGGTCATCTGTCCTGCACCGACGGATTGAATTGCACCTCGGAAATATTCCGCCTGGTAGGCAGACGTATTTATTCCTAAAGCGATCCCGGCAGCAAGTAAAGGGTTAAGGAAAATACCTACATCGGGTAATCCGTAATATACGATGAAAAGCTGGACCAGCAAAGGCGTACCTCGAACAAGTTCTACGAAAGTAGTGGTAACCCCATAAACCAGTTTATTACCATAAACTCTTCCAAGTGAAAGAGCCAGACCAATTATAAAACCGGAACTAATACAAATTGCCGTAAGGGCCAGAGTTACTCCAACTCCATTCAGTAACCGTGGTCCTATTTCCCAGGCTAACTGGAAAAAGTTTACAAGTTCTGTCATTTCATCCTCTCATATCCTGCAAATACTTAACTCACTTCTTTTCAAACTACCAATTCAAAAGTCAACTTCGTCGTTCAAATCCTGGCACCCATAACCTATCTTCCAGCCAGTACAGTAAAGCGTTACCGGCTCTCGTCAGGACCAGGTAAACCAGTGCAACAATTCCATAAATCAACAAAGCATTCCCATAGGTATAGGATATTATATATCTGGATCTCCGCATGATTTCTACAACACCAACTACGTAGGCAAGAGAAGTATCCTTGGTCTCAGAGGCGTATTCGTTCGACCAGGGACCTATCGCGAGCCGAATAGCTTGCGGAAGAACCACGTGCCAGATCCCCTGAATTTGTGTCATCCCTATTGACCGAGCTGCCATCATTTGACCGGATTTTATGGACTGAATTGCTCCACGGAAAATCTGGGATTGATACGCAGAAGACCTCAACCCCAATGCGAGAATAGAGGTGAACAGCGGTGGCAAATCAAGAGCATAATAGGACAAAAACAGCAATACAAGAGCGGGAATCGCCCGGAGTCCCCGCTGTATGAGCATTGCAATTTTGGAGACTACCGTACCGCCATACACTTCCATAACGGCAAGCAGTAGACCGCCCACCAGGCCCAGACTCAATAACCCTACGAGTAACTCCAGGGTTATGAGCAAGCCCTGTAAGAGATAAGGTGCTTCACCGGCTAAAACTTGAAAAATTTCCATGGTTATTTCGTGAAATAAAATTAGGAAGGGTCCAAAAAAGGACCCTTCCTGAATGAGTAACCAAAATCCGGACCTAGCTCCTATTCGCTACAGGTCAACTCTCTCCCCAGAGGTATTTTGGCGGGAGGTGCGTATCCGTATTCCGCGAGGTATTCGTTGAATATTTCCATCCATTTTCCCGACTCAAAGACTTTCTGCATGCCCTCATTTATCTTTGGCAGCAGGTTGTGGGGATCTCCCTCAGTAACGGCGTAAGCGTATTGCTCGCCCGTAGCTATAGTTCCGATGATCTTAACGTCCCTCCCCTCCTTGACGAAATTTTTGGCAGTAGTTGTATCGGCAAGAACCGCATCGAGGCGACCTGTGGTTAGATCCTCAACGGATAAAACGTAGTTTTCGTAGGCTTTCAAGTTTACGTCAACGCCATCGTCAATTAGCTCATCCTGAACCCACATGTATCCGGTGGTGCCTCTCTGAGCCCCGACTTGATGCCCCATGGACATTGCCGTAATTGCGTTCAAATCTGAATCGTCAGAAACAAGGACGGCTTGATTCACGGACCAGTACGGCCTGGAATAGTCAATTGTTTTGTCGCGCTCACACGTTATCGACAAACCGCTCACCAGAACATCTATTTTGCCCGACCCGAGAGCAGATACTATCGTTTCCCAGGGCATGTCGATAATCTCTATATCTATATTTTCTTCTTCGGCTATTGCCCTGATTACCTCTACGTCAAACCCTTTATACTCACCCTTTTCTACGTAAGTCCAGGGAGGAAAATTCGCGTCAACGCCAACTTTGTAAACGTCTTTTTCCTGTCCTTGAACTCCAAGCCCCACAAAGACACTCATCAAAACCGCAATTGTTAGAACAACTGAAACTAGACTCTTCGTTCTTAACTGCAATTTAGACCTCCTATTTTCAAAACGCCGTGTATACCTGGTCTAACCGTAATTACCAGGTAGAAACCACAATTTCACCGCCTCTTCCAGTACGCAACCAGCATTTGATTTAGATGTTACACAACTAGCTGACTTAGTTTAACGGCTGTAGTGTTTTAACGCAAATTTTATTTACAATATAAACAATTCGAGAGTGATAACTGCACTATTTCTTATTTACAATCCCCTGTTGCTCATCAGCCCCGCTAACTCAGTGTAACCACTGGCAAACGAGAAATTCTTCCTCCCCTTTCACCTTTCCAACGACCCTTTTGAGACATAAAATAGCATAGGCATAAATTTATATTTGAGAGGAATACGCACTATGCATATCAAAGACCAAAGCAAAATAATTGGCTGGGACGACGGCCCGTTTGAATTCGACCAGGAAGAAATGGTTCCTGTCGTGGGAGCAGTAACCAGGGGCGGGGAACGCCTGGACGGTGTAATTAAGACCGAGATAGAAAAAGACGGAATAAACGGCACCAAACGGTTGGCGACTTCGATCAACGACAGCAAACACAAACAGGACCTAAAACTTATCATGCTAGACGGTATAACCTACGGCGGATTCAACGTAATTGATATAGTAGACCTATCTGAAATGACAGGAATCCCTGTTATAGCAGCGACAAAGGAAAGAGTCGACAAAAATTCATTCAGAGAAGCGCTATCAAACATGTCCAGGTTCGAAAAACGGTGGAAAGCTGTTAAAAAGGCCGGGAAAATAAGACAAACTCGCGCAAGAGAATCCAAACTTTATTATCAAAAAACGGCCGTCTCTAGCGAAGAAGCCGAGCGGGCGATAACTATCACCACTATTCATTCAACTATCCCCGAGCCAATACGACTTGCAAATTTGATTTCAAAATCGTTTGTGTCCGGAGAAAGTTAATAACTCAATTAAAGGAGGTAACATGAAATCGCTAATTCAGGTAGTCGAAAATGCTGAAGTAGAGATCGAGGGAGAAGTTGAAGGCTCAATCGATTACGGAATGGTGATCTTTCTTGGAGTTAAACAGGGCGACGGTCGGACTCAATTGGAGGAATTACTGGATAAAATAGTCGATCTCAGGATATTTCCAGATGAAGAGGGTAAAATGAACCTCTCAATTAAAAATATAAACGGAGAAATTCTTGTGGTTTCTCAGTTTACTCTGTACGCCGACGTGAGTTCGGGCCGAAGGCCGGGTTTTTCCCGGGCGGGAGACTACGAGGAGGCAAAATCACTCTACGAAGACTTTATAAAAGGTCTGGAAAAATCGCTCGAAACCAAGGTCGAGTCGGGTGAATTCGGGAGTCATATGAAGGTTGAATTGACCAACGACGGACCAATTACCTTCATGGTGGAAAGTTGAAAACCCACCCACCCTACATTAAAATCACATAAGTTTTGAGATTACAGAACACGAGGAGGAAATATGGCAGTACCCAAGTTTAGGACTTCGAGATCAAACAAAAGATCAAGACACGCAGGTAATAAACCGGTAGTAGACCCTACTGCCACGGAATGTCCACATTGTCACGAGTTGAAACTCCCGCATCGCGTCTGTTCCAGCTGCGGTTATTACAAGGGAGAGCAAATACTACAAATTGAGGAAGAAGAGGAATAAAGTAAGGCTCACAGAACCTTCCCAAGGTTCTCACGGCAGGCTCCTTACTCAAGGATATAGAAAGCTAGAGTTTAATTGTATAAAAAAGTAGATAGGTCTTTTCCAGTCGGAGCTATTTATAGGCTAATTTAACCAGCATCTAAACCTAACCTCTTTTAGGGAAATTACAGGCCCAGTTGGACTTCAAAATTTAAGTCAGTTAACTTTTCTTTACAAGAGGTCTTTAGAGGTTATTCCCATGGGTAAAACGGTAGCAAGAAACAAGCGTGCATATCGGAATTTCGATTTTGAGGAGTACTACGAAGCGGGAATCGTCCTCAAAGGAACGGAAGTAAAGAGTCTCAGGGCCGGTAGATGTAGCCTTAAAGACGGTTACGCAAAAGTTACCGACGGAGAGGCTTTCCTTCACAATGTCCATATAGCTCGATACGAAGAAGGTAACAGGGAAAATCACGAACCAAGACGGAAGAGAAAACTCTTGCTGCGTAAACCCGAGATCAAAAGGCTGATAGGGAAAACACAGCAAAAAGGATACTCCCTTATTCCTTTGGAAATCTATTTCAAGGGTGGTTATGCAAAGGTAAAACTTGGACTGGGAGAGGGAAGAAAGAAGCACGATAAACGTCAGAAGATCAAGGAAAAAGACCAACAGAGGCGCATTGAAAAAGAACTCAAGGAGCGAAGCCGAAACGAGTATCGATAAAGATGGCTAAAACCGACGAATCCCGGGTTACAAAAAAAGTCGACGGTTCAAAGATTGAACTTGTCAGAGGGGATATAACAAAACAGGAAACGGAAGCAGTAGTAAATGCCGCAAACAAAAAACTGGCACCCGGGGGAGGAGTGGCGGGAGCCATTCACCGAGCTGCTGGGGACCAATTATGGGAAGAATGTAAAGGGCTTGGTGGATGCGAAACCGGAGAAGCCAAGTTAACTAAAGGATACGAACTACCAGCCAACTACGTGATCCATACCGTGGGTCCTGTTTACAGCAACTCTCCGGAAGATCCAAAACTCCTGGAAGCTTCCTACCGAAATAGCCTGGAACTTGCCCGAGAAACCGGAATCGAAAGCGTATCGTTTCCCGCCTTAAGTACAGGAGCATTTGGATATCCCGAAAAAAAGGCCGGAGAAATAGCATTTAAGACGATAATTGATTTTCTGAAACAAAATTCTAAACCCGATCTCGTCCGGTTGGTGCTTTACGGTAAGTCCTCTTTCGATCTACATAGAGAATTATTGAGCAATATCTCCGAGGATTGACTTTACTTCAAACCCCGGAGCGGAAATTTAATTTATCCTGACAACTAAACTGACTAGAGGTTATTTTATGAAGTTCCTTTTAAAAAATTATGACAAAAGAAGATAATATGACAGATGACTTTAACAGTTCCGAGAAGAAGTATATTTTTGTTACAGGAGGAGTACTTTCCGGACTCGGAAAAGGAATAGTAGCTGCCTCACTCGGGCTGCTCCTGAAATCGCGGGGATACAAGCCGACTCTCCAGAAGGTTGACCCGTACTTAAACATTGATGCTGGAACGATGAATCCTTACCAGCACGGTGAGGTGTTCGTAACCGACGACGGAGCCGAAACGGACCTGGATCTGGGGCATTACGAAAGGTTTATCAACGAGGACTTATCAGGAGCAAACAACGTCACTACCGGAAAAGTCTATTCTTCCGTTATGGAAAAGGAACGAAAAGGAGAGTATCTGGGCAAGACGGTCCAGATAATTCCTCATATTACGGACGAGATAAAACGAGACATAAACGAACCGCTCCGTGGCTCGGAATCGGACCTTATCATAACGGAAATCGGCGGAACAGTTGGGGATATAGAAAGTTTGCCCTTCCTCGAAGCACTGAGACAGATGAAGGACGAAATCCCTCCGGAAAACGTGGCTTTTATACATTTAACGCTGGTGCCTTACCTGAAGACGTCCAAAGAGCTCAAGACGAAACCAACCCAGCACAGCGTAAAAGAATTACGGGGTATCGGAATAACCCCCGATATGATAGTTGCCAGATGTGATCGTCCCTTACCACAGTCGGTCCGGAAGAAAATAGGTCTATTCTGTGACGTCCCAACAAAAAACGTCATAGAAGGTCGCAATTTGGACATTATCTACGAAGTCCCGCTGGCAATGGCCGACGAAGAGCTCGACGAAAGAGTTCTGGAAAAATTGAATTTACCCAAACGAGACCAGAATCTTTCAAACTGGACTTCCAGGGTAGAAAGGATAAAAAACCCCGATGAGAAGGTAACTATAGGCATGTTCGGAAAATATACCGAACTGGAAGACGCCTATATCAGCATTACCGAGGCCTTTCAACACGGCGCGGCAGAAACAGGTATTAAGCCAGAGTTTTCCTGGTTCTCTTCAGAGGATCTGGAGCAAGACGAACTCGGTGGTCACATGGAAGAAGTCGACGGAGTAGTCATACCTCCGGGATTTGGGGAACGCGGCGTTGAAGGTAAGATCGCCACTGCTAAGATAGCCCGTGAGAACCAGGTACCCTTATTTGGTATATGTCTCGGTATGCAGGTAGCTACCATCGAGTTCGCCCGAAACGTAATAGGATTGGAAGAGGCAAACAGTACCGAGTTCGAACCGGATGCCTCCGATCTCGTAATTGACTTGTTGCCGGAACAAATCGATATAGAAAATAAAGGTGGAACCATGCGCCTCGGCAGCTATGAAACTACGATAAAAGACGGAACGAAGACTAGGGAAATATACGAAAAAAAGACAATAAAGGAAAGACACAGACACCGATACGAGTTCAACAACGATTACAGGGAGGCATTCGAAAAAGAGGGAATGGAGCTGGTTGCCACTTCATTGGAGGGCCAGCTTGTCGAAATAATAGAGCTCAGAGATCACCCTTGGTTTATCGGAGTCCAGTTTCATCCCGAATTTAAGTCCCGGCTAGAGGACCCACATCCTCTTTTCACCAGCTTCCTCAGAGCCTGCGACCGGGAAGCTTAACTCCTCCCAGGATCCTCGGGAAGGTAAAGCTTTCTATCGAGAAGGTAGTAACCGGACCAACCAACTACCAGGATACTGGCAAGGTGAGCAGCTCTAATTGGCCCGATCCAGAGGCTTCCCGCTCGAAAGAAACTCACTAATGACCGGCCAATTGAATAGGAAATCAAATATATAATCCCAATGAACCCCGGTCTGTATCTTCCCTTTCTCAGCCTCCATAAAAAGACAAATATCAGGAGATTGAGGATCATCTCGTAAATCATCGTCGGATGGAGGCTCTGATTGGGAAATTCACTTCCGGCCGCCGTGTTGGATTGGAAAACTAATCCCCAGGGAAGTTCCGTGGGATAACCATGAGCATCCCCATTTAATAGATTACCCGCTCTACCGATAGCCTGACCCATAATCAGGGCAGGTGCCAGGGCGTCGAAGAACCTACGGAATTCTACCTTTTTCAACTTTACGAAGATAAGCAATCCGACGAGACCTCCAATCAGCCCTCCGTGGATGGCCAGGCCAGATAGACTAAACCTTGTACCGCTTCTCAGCCCGACAATAGCAAGGGGGGTTCTTCGGAAATAATCGAGATAGAACAGGACATAATACAGACGGGCTCCGACCAAACCCAGAGGAAACGAGAGAAGGACGAAATCTATCAGATCGTTAAAATCCAGATCAAGACCCTTTCTCCTGGTTTCTTGATTCAGAATCACCAAGCCCGATAACAGGGCTCCTGCATAGGCTATCCCATACCATCTAACCGTAAATGGGCCCAGAGTAAAAGCAATTGGCTTCAAGTTCAACCACCAAAGGTTATAATGAGAATCTGTAGAAGCCCTATAAGGAAACCTATCAAAGCTCCAAACCAGGTAATAGCCCTAAATTGATTTCCAGTCACGTCAAGTATCAACCGCTCAACCCGGAGAGTCGAGAACTCCTCCACTTCACTCTTAATGAGTTCTTTTACGTTCAGAGCGTTTAGAATATTTGATCCTTCCCGGGCAACAATTACCGTTAGTTGGTCCATTAAAGGACCTGCAAAAGGAGTAAGTAATTCCGGATCAATCCATCGAGAGAGTCTCCCCATTTCTTTTCTCTGGAGGTCCCTAATTTTTTTTTCTATTATCGAGCCGAACCTATTCTGAACTCTTTCAGACTTTAATGAGTCAATTACGTAGCCGCTGATTGCTCTGACCAGCGCCTCCTTTTCCCCTTCTCCATCCAGCTCTGTTAGCTCACTCACTTTCCTGTGCTCCGAGTTTTTCAGGACAAGTACGAGACCTTCCAGGACTAGTGATTGGAAGCGCTCGTTCTTTATCAGTGTAACGGAAAGATCCGTCAGAATATTACCCAGCTTTTCCTCCCATTTATCACTCCACCCCAATTCAGAAAGATCCTTCTCGAGAATCTTTGCCAGCGAGTCGGCTGCGGAGTCCGTTATCTCCTTCCTTACCTCTTCCCGCTCCAACAATTCCTTAAGTCTCGGAACCCCGTCCTCAATTATTTCTTCGACCCTTGCTCTCAACTTCTCTTTTGGTAGAACCAGAGTTTCAAGGAATCCAAGCTTTATTTGGTCCCAGACCGAGTCCTCTTCGAACTCACCGTGAATCTTTTCGTCAAGCAGGTTGATAACAAGATTCTCGATCCTGGCCCGCAACTCCGGACGGTTGAGTAGATCCGCACCTCTTCTGAGAAAAGACGGAAGGTTGGTTTCAACCTGACGGATGACCAATTCCGTAAGATCCCCACCCAGGTAATCTTTTAAGCAACCCCCCTCCTCCCTGAGTTCTGCGATCTTTGCCTCCCAGTACTTTCCAATGTTTTCCTCTAGATGTTCACTCTCCGCCAGTCCTGAAAGTAACTTTTCCAGCTTTAAAGTTAATTCTTCGTAAGACATCCGCTCTACCAATTCCCCAATTCTCTTTTCTGAAAGATCCTCAACTCCGGCTTCTACTAATTTACTTAGAATGTTCTCTAGTTCTTCTCCGGATATAAACCTTTCTATATTGTCCTGCAGTTTTTCAGCCAGATTATCCGAGAGAGTCTCCATGTCCGGCTCCGAGCCTTCCGGTATCATCTCCTTAATTGATCCAAGATCTCTAGTAAGAAAACTTTCTATCCAGCCCTCTAAAGCTTCCTTCAGATCCGACTTCACTTCGGGGGATCCAAGCCTTGACTTGAGGGCTGGAGGAGTTAACAGGTGCTCGCCTACCGCCTTCCCGATATTTTCAGCTATATCAGCTTTCCGCCTGGGAATAAGGCCCGGTGTAAACGGTATCCGGAGTCCAAACAATTCTTTTTTCTCGAGCGGCCTAAATAACATCCTTATTGCTATCCAGTTTGTCGAATAGCCAATTACACTTGCTACCAGAGGAAGTCCGAGTAAATATAGATCAAAATCCATAAATTACTCCCGAAAGTTGTTCCAATCAAAGAAATTACTTTCGCCAAGAGGCCGAGCCAAATAACTAAATATCCCTGGTGGAATTCCTATTTTACGATTCAATAATCTGATTTAATAAGTACGTCGACTAATCAATTTAATTTAAGCTTATTTGCCAAAATAGCTTTACCATAAAGTTAATCTGGTTACTTTTTAAATATAGGCTCCAGTACCGGGAAAAGAAAGCTGGAGTAAGTTCTATGTCCGCAATAATCCGATCAAAGAACCACTATAGGACTTTAACCAAAGCTTCTCGAATGGAAAAATTAACCGTTTCAAATAAACCACAGGACCTTTATAATAAGTTCTGACAGTATATAAATTCTTCTTCTTTGCTTAAATTAAGCTATTACAATCACGCCAGAGAGTTGCGAAACAAAAAAGAGTGGGTAAAATAAGGGGGTTATCGGTTTTAACTGTCTATCCAGTTCATTTGCAGACCATTATTTTCTCAAAAAGACCAGGAACACAAACAAAAAAGAGATACTATAAATAGATGGTTAATGGTTGAATAGAGGTCGTAATCATGATATCACGCTTGGAGGGGTAAGATGCCAGCTGAAAAACTTGATAAAATTTTCAATCCGGACTCATTAGCCGTAATCGGGGCGAGCGAAAAGGAAGGCTCCGTTGGGGCTACTCTGATGCAGAACATCGTAAATGGCTTCGAAGGGGATATATATCCTGTCAACATTAACCGGGAAACTGTAATGGATATCGAGGCGTTTTCTAGCGTCAAAGATATCGATAGCGAAGTTGACCTTGCCATAATAGCTACTCCGGCAAAGACAGTTCCCGATATAGTTGACGATTGTGGAAGATCAGGTATTGAAGCAGGGATAGTAATTTCAGCAGGATTTAGCGAAGCGGGCAACGAGGGAAAGAGACTGGAAGAAAAGCTAGAGTCCGCAAGGCAAAGATATGGAATGAGGTTACTAGGACCCAATTGCCTGGGAACCATCCGGCCCGGTCAGAACCTGAACCTTACATTCCTCCGGAAAGATCCAACCCCTGGCAAGGTCGCATTCCTATCTCAGAGTGGAGCCATGGGCTCGGCAATACTCGATTGGTCCACCAAAGCAAAAGTCGGGTTCAGCGCTTTCGTATCTGTAGGAAACATGCTGGATATCGACTTCGGCGACCTGATAGATTACTTCGGCCAGGATCCAAAAACAAGTAGTATCATAATGTATATGGAGACGGTCAAACACGCTGAGAAGTTCATGAGTGCGGCGAGAGGTTTCGCTAGAACTAAACCAATTCTCGTAGTGAAAGCGGGTAAATATTCCAAAAGCGCCGAAGCCGTAGCTTCTCACACTGGATCACTTGCTGGAGAGGATCAAATATACGATGCAGCGTTCAAGCGAGTTGGTGTGACCAGGGTCTCTGACGTCGACGATCTGTTCAGTAGCTCGGAAACGCTGAGCAAACAGAACCTTCCTGAAGGACCAAAAATGGCCGTAGTAACAAACGCCGGAGGACCGGGGATAATGACCACGGACGCAATACTTGATTCCGGAGGTGAATTAGCTAATCTAAGCCCCGAGACGGAAAAAGAGTTAACAGAGCTATTGCCCGAACATGCCAGCGTAAAAAATCCCGTTGATGTTCTGGGTGATGCGGGATCATCACGGTACAAAGGGGCAATAAAAATATGTCAGGAGGACGAAAACGTAGACGGCGTAATTGTAATATACGCACCTCAAGGTGAAGCTTCTGCGAAGGACGCTGCGGAAGCAGTAGCATCAGTTTCAAAACAAACGGAGAAGCCGATAGTCACGTCTTTTATGGGGGCTGGTGAAGTTGCTCAAGGAAGGGAATTCCTGCGAAGGGAAAACGTGCCAACCAGACCTACACCGGAGCAGGCAATAAGCGCTTATATGTACATGCATCGGTATGCTCGAAACCTCGAACTTCTTTACGAGACTCCCGAGGAGCTTCCGGTAAATAACCAGCCACCACACCACCACTTAAAAGCTATGGTAAGAAAGGTCTTGAGATCCGAGAGATCAACGCTCACTGAAGTCGAGTCGAAGAAATTTCTCGACACTTACGACATTCCCACTTCCACCACTAAAGTTGCGGAATCAGCCAACCAGGCAGCAAACAAAGCTTACGAAATCGGCTACCCCGTAGTTTTGAAAGTTTATTCTCACGATATTACCCACAAAACTGATGTGGGTGGCGTCGAGCTAAACCTGCAAAGCAAGGAAGAAGTTAGGGAAGCCTACGAACGAATAGTGTCACGAGCCAAGAACCACCAACCTTCAGCCGAGATACAGGGAGTAACCGTTCAGAAAATGTACTCCAATGTTGACTATGAACTTATTCTCGGATCAAAGAAGGATCCATTGTTTGGTGCGTCTATCCTGTTTGGCCGTGGTGGTACCGGAGTCGAGCTTTACAAGGACACCGCAGCTGGTTTTCCTCCCCTGAATCAGGTACTGGCTCATAGACTTATGGAAGACACAAAAGTATACCAGTTATTGAAAGGATACAGGGGAAAAGAAGGTGCTAATATCCGGGAACTCGAGAAGCAGCTGGTCAGGTTTTCCCAGTTAATAATTGACTTTCCTGAAATTAAAGAAATCGATATTAACCCTCTTGCCGTTATAGATGGGTCTTTCAAAGCCCTTGATGCAAGGATAATTCTTGACAAGGACTATGCGGGCAAGAGAATAGAAAAAACTCACGAACATCTTGCCATAGAACCATATCCGAGACAGTACGTGGAAGACTGGAGGTTGGACGACGGCAGGAACGTAACCCTAAGACCGATAAAACCGGAGGACGAACCGTTGGAGTTCGAGCTGTTCGACTCCTTCTCTGACAAGACGTGGCGCCAGCGGTTCTTTGGGCCAAGAACGGAGATCTCCCACAAGGAAATGACTCGATATACAAATATAGACTACAGGCGGGAGATGGCAATTATCGGCATTTTGGAGGAGAACGGAGAAAAGAGAATGATCGGAGTGGGGCGATTGATCATAGGGCCCAACCAGGACACCGGAGAGTACGCTGTTGTAGTGGGAGATCCGTGGCAGAGGTTGGGTCTCGGAGAGAAGCTCACGGATTCAATAATCGGCGTAGCCGAGGATAAAAATCTCGAAACTATCTACGCTACGATATTGAAAGACAACAAGCCAATGCTACAGCTGGTCCGCAAGATGGGATTCGTGGAGAAAGAGAGGGATTCAGATACTGTTAAGATGGTGTTGGAACTCAGGTAGATGAAACCTTAACAAAGACTGTGAACCATTTAAGCTCACAAAAATTCGGGTAAAACGAGGTGTAATCAATTTAGTTTCACCTCTTTTAAAACTATTTACCAACAAATCAACAGGAGGGTGTTAAATTGACTGAACCAAAACAATGGGTCAAAGAGGACCCTGATAGAGAGGACGTATTTTGGCCTACTGAAGAGATGAAGGAACATGCCTGGGTTTCAGATGAATCAATCTACGAAGAAGCGCTCGAGGATCCTCAGGCATTCTGGGCAAAACACGCTAAAGAAGGTATCGACTGGTACGAAGAGTGGGACGAGACTTACAAGGAGGAACCCTATAACTACGAGTGGTTTGTCGGCGGAAAACTTAACCTGGCATACAACGCAATAGACAGACACGTCGAGAACGGAAAGGGCGACAAGAACGCAATTGTCTGGGAACCGGAACCGACGGACGAAGAAACCGTCCGTATGACGTATTCTGAACTCCAGGAAGAAGTTTCCAAATTTGCCAACGTACTCGAAGGCTTCGGAGTCGAAAAGGGCGACAGAGTAGGAATCTACATGCCGATGATTCCCGAAGCCCTAATAGCCATGCTTGCTACGGCTAGAGTTGGAGCCGCTCATAGCGTAGTCTTTTCCGCATTTAGTCCCGATTCCCTCAATGATCGACTTGAGGACGCAAATGCCAAGGTCCTGGTAACGGCTGATGGTTATTACAGACGAGGAAAACCGCTGAACCTGAAGAAAAATGCAAACAAGGGACTGCAGGGTAGCCCGGTTGAAGACGTCGTAACAGTAAAGAGAACAGGAAAGGACGTCGAAATGCAGGAAGGCAGAGACCACTGGTACCAAGAATTAATGGAAGACGCCGATCCCGAGCACGAACCGGCAGTGATGAATAGCAGCGATCTTGCATTCATCCTCTACACCAGTGGGACCACCGGTAAACCAAAAGGTGTAATGCACCACGTAGGGGGATACGCCGTACAGGCTTACCTGACGGCAAAATGGAACTTCAACCTCCACGATGACGACGTATTCTGGTGCACTGCTGACGTTGGCTGGATAACAGGCCATACTTACATCAACTATGGTCCTCTCCTCAATGGAGTTACGTCAGTTGTCTACGAAGGTGCACCGGATTACCCCGAGTACGACCGTCTCTGGGAGATCGTCGAGGACGAAGGAGTTACCGGATTCTACACTGCTCCCACTGCTATAAGGATGTTCATCAAACAGGGCACTGAATGGCCGGAAAAACACGACCTTTCCAGCTTGAGAGTTCTCGGTACGGTTGGAGAACCTATAAACAAAGACGCCTGGCTGTGGTATTTCGAAAACATTGGTGGCGGTCGTTGCCCCGTTGTTGATACGTGGTGGCAGACTGAAACGGGCGCAAACGTAATTAACGCCCTGCCAGGAATTGGACCCTTCATTCCGACTTACGCCGGTAAACCGTTCCCGGGTATCAATGCCGAACTTCTTGACACCAATGGCGATCCCGTAGGGGTAGACGAAGGTGGTTACCTGACTATCAAGCCGCCCTTCCCGCCTAGCCTAATCCGGGGAGTATACAAAAGACCGGAGAAGTTTAAGGACGAATACTGGAGCGAGTACGGTCCGGATGCTTACTTTACCAGCGACGGGGCAAGAAAAGACGAGGATGAAAACATTAGAATCACCGGTCGGCTGGACGACGTAATGAACGTCGCCGGACACAGGCTGGCAACTGGTGAGGTCGAGAACGCCCTCGGAAAACACGAAGCAGTCGCAGAACCGGCAGTCGTTTCTCGCCCGGACGAGGTGAAGGGAGAAGTCCCTGTAGCATTCGTCATGCTCGAAAAGGGTGCTGACATCGATAAGGAAACATTAAAGGAAGAACTTATCCAGCTGGTAGACGACACTATAGGACCGACAGCTCGACCCGCTGATATTATAATAGCCGACGAAGTACCCAAGACGAGGTCCGGTAAGATCATGCGGAGAATTCTAAAGAGCCTGGTCAGGGGGGAAGACGTCGGAGACCTTACCACACTCAGAAACCCCGAAACTGTCGAACAGCTTCAGGAAAAACTACAAAACAAATAGTAACCAACCCAACCGGAGTGATTAAATTTGGAAATCAACGAAGACGTAGCTAACCCTGCACCTCTGGGCCTAGGAGGCTTTGCCCTGTCGACCTTCATACTAAATCTGGTCAACTCCGGCCTGGTCGCCGAGGCGTCCCTCGGTATTGTAATGCCGATGGCGATTGCCTACGGCGGCCTGGCTCAACTACTGGCCGGAATGTGGGAGTTCAGGCGCAACAACATCTTTGGAGCTACTGCATTCTCCTCTTTCGGTGCATTCTGGATAGGTCTTGCCACCTTCGACTTCTTTAACTGGGCAGGTATGGGTCCTAACGTGCCCAAGGAAGGGCTAGCGATTGCGCTGATTGCCTGGGGGGTTTTCACGTTCTACATGACGATCGCTTCCCTCCGCGAGCCAAAAGCTATCATGTGGATATTTATCACCCTGACGATTCTATTCTTCCTGCTCGCGTGGGGAGAATTTAACCCAACTATCGCCAGGATTGCCGGCTACGAAGGACTTCTATGCGCATCGATAGCCTGGTATTCGTCAGCAGGCGTAATAATAAACACGATGTTCGGAAGAACTGTTCTCCCCTTGGGAGAACGTTAAATACGGATTAGTTTAATTAATGAACTATAACCCCAGACCTATTTCCGGGTCTGGGGTTTTCTTGATTTAACCACTCTAGATAGACCATAATTTGATGCAAGTTTTTCAGTAAACGTTTTTCACCCCTTTAATTTTTCAGGGAAAACACATACGGAAAATTTACCAGAGTGACTAATTATGTTTGATAAAGTAAAAAGGGCCGTAGACTGGGTCTTTGGCCAAACCAACGAGCAGAAACTCTCCCGGCTCCGAGATTACGTCGACCAGGTAAATGACCTCGAGGACGAAGTAGCTGAACTTTCGGAAATGGAAATGAAGGAAAGGACGAAGGAATTCAGGGAGATGATCTCTTCGGGAACGGATCCGGACGACCTGATCCCCGAAGCTTTTGCCCTGGTCCGAGAAGCTGCCAGAAGAAAGACAGACATGAGACCCTACGACGTCCAGATCATTGGTGCAGTAGCTCTACACCAGAGAAGGATAGCGGAAATGGCAACCGGCGAAGGGAAAACCCTGGTAGCCACCATGCCCGCTTATTTAAACGGCCTTACAGGCCAGGTTCATATAGCAACTGTAAACGATTACCTGGCTGAGCGTGACCGAAACTGGATGGGTCCAATCTACGAGACTCTTGGTCTGGATGTATCTGTAATCCAGGAAGACATGGACATAGAAGCACGCAAACAGGCCTACGAAGCTGATATTGTCTACGGTACCGCGAACCAGTTTGGGTTCGATTACTTAAGAGATAATATGGTTATGTCGGAAGAACAACGGGTAGGGGCAAACCGGGATTTCGCAATTATTGACGAGATAGACAGTATACTGATAGATGAAGCCCGAACCCCGCTTATCATTTCGGGCTCCACTGAAGAATCCACCAAACTCTACAAACGATTTGCCCGTCTTGCGCCCCGCTTTAATAAGGGTCAGGACTACGAAGTCGACGAGAAAAACCAGTCAATCTCTCTCACCGACGAAGGAGCAAACAAGGCGGAAAGATTCCTCCATCTCGACGACCTCTATTCTCCCGAAAATATCACCATGCTCCACCACCTAAAAACCTCCCTGAAAGCAGAAGAGTTCTTCCAAAAGGACGAGGATTACATAATCCAGGACGGAGGGGTAGTTCTGGTGGACGAATTCACCGGCAGGTTAATGCCGGACAGGAGATTGTCCGAGGGCTTACACCAGGCAATAGAGGCAAAAGAAGGGATGATGGTCCAGAAGGAGAACCAGACTTTCGCCCAGGTAACGCTTCAGAATTTCTTTCTCCTGTACGACGGGTTAAGCGGAATGACGGGAACGGCAAAAACGGAGGAAGACGAGTTCGAAGATATCTACGATCTCGACGTAGTGGTAGTCCCGACAAACGAGCCACTACGAAGGGACCACAAGCCTGACGTAATCTTTAAAACCAAAAAAGCAAAGTACGAAGCAGTCGCCGAAGAAGTCGAAAGGCTTCACGAGAAGGGACGTCCTGTCCTCGTCGGCACCAATGCAATCGAAAAATCGGAACGGTTGAGTTCTCTTCTGGACAAACGTGGATTACCTCACGAAGTACTAAATGCCAAAAATCACGCTAGGGAGGCCGAAATAATAAAAGACGCAGGACAACGGGGAGCTATAACTATAGCAACCAACATGGCAGGAAGGGGTACGGATATAAAACTGGGTGACGGAGTTGCCGAACTGGGCGGCCTCCACGTCTTAGGGACTCAGAGACACGAAAGTCGGAGAATCGATAACCAGCTCCGGGGCCGAGCCGGTCGCCAGGGAGACCCGGGATCTTCTCAGTTTTACCTTTCGTTAGAAGACGAT
>CAZYPS010000002.1:48885-74601 GCA_964649445.1 uncultured Thermotogae bacterium
AGCAGCTGGGAAGAAATTGATAGCTATCTCCGTCCGGTCCTAACGGACTTTACGGAAGACCTCTTAGAGCAATACGGCCTGGAGGACGGAGGAGAGGAAGAAAGGATAGAGGATCTGGAGAAGGAACTTGTTGAGTTTCAGAATTCTCCTGACGACCGGTCGCTAAATAAAGACAATGCTTTGCAGGACTCAATAAAAGAAATAGTAGTAGCAAACTGGGAAAACCAGTTGGAGAAGTTTAAAGAAGCAAACCAGGTTTCCCCGGAGCTAATAAAATCGATAATCATCAAAATTATCGATAGAGAATGGCGCCAGCACCTCTACGTTATTGACGATCTTAAAGCAGGAGTAGGTTGGTCTTCCTACGGAGGCAAGGACCCTCTGGTTGAGTTCAAGCGCGAGTCCTTCCGCTTGTTCCAGGACATGAGACAGGAACTGAGACGGGAGATAATAGAATTACTCGTAAAATCTCGGTTGGACATCAAGGGCTCAAAAGAACCCGTTGAATCGGAAGTGGACACATCGAAATTCAATTTCCAGGCGGATGAAGGTAGTTCTGGTTTGCCCGATAAAAAAGCAAGCCAGGAAAAAGGCTCTCCCAACCGACAAACAGACTCCAACAATTCAACCCAGCAAGAACAGAGAATCGTAGAAGAAGAACCTGGCAGGAACGATCCATGCCCCTGTGGTAGCGGGAAGAAGTACAAGTATTGCTGCGGTGCTAACGACTAATACTTTCTATCGCTTTGTTGAATTATCCCTAATCTATGGTATAATACTTTTGATATTTAAGAACACAAAAGGGAGGTGTTCTTCATGACAGTTACGACAGCTTTTGTACTGGGTTTCTTTTGGTCTCTTTGGGCAGCGGCTTTCCTCTCATTTCTGGGAGGATGCGGAATTTGTTAACCAGGCAGGAAAAACACTCATTTAATTAGGTGATTTTATTGTCGAAAAAGAGTGTTCTTTATCTAGGGGTTATATTAGTAGTTTCCCTGTTTCTCTTGGTTAATTCCGCAGCCGGGGAAGAAATTGAGGATAAATTATCAAGTATCATCCAGCAACGGCTTGGTCTGGACTCTGGGATTTATCAAGTTATCGAAACCGAATATCAGAGAGAAAGGGTAGTACTGGTTGTGATATTCGGCGACGAAAGGGTATACAGAAGTTCCCTGGGGTCCGATATTAAGTCGAAGCTAAAAGAACACGAGGGTGAAAACCCGGTAGCTATTTCCGTTCTAACCAGGAACAGAGAGGTAGATTTCCAACCTTACGCTTTGAGGATCATTCAAAACGGAGAAGCCTCACAGGCTAACAAGGTATTTGGAATAACGAACGGTTTTAAAGAGGGCAGATTGCCCGAGAAAGTCCCGATTGACGATGAAGTCTTCTGGGGAAGCAAAGGAGTCATTACACTTGGAAGTTCGTTTGATACGTCCGCTCCTTTCAGAATAAAGTACGGTACAACAAGCGCACATTTCTCACTGGGAACCCCACAGGCCGAAGTACAGCAGGAAGAGAAACAGGAATTAAGTAAGGAAACTCCAGAGGAAGGCGAGGGGTTACAAAGTCAAGAGTTCCAAGAAAGCGAGACCTCTTCTCCTGAGAGGGAAGAACGAAGTTCTCCTCCTGTCAGCAATAAGAGTTCGAAATCGGGACAGGGTATGGCTTTGCTGGCTCAATTTGGAACCTTGTTAGCAATCACTCTTTCATTTCTCTAAGTGTAAGGTCGGAACAAAGCCAAAAGAACTAAAAACTGGGGCAGGTTGTATCCTGCCCCAGTAAAAGCCTTACTATTATCTCTCAATTAAGACTCTTCCTTTTTAAATTCTTCGTACTCGGTCTCTCCCAGTAGAGTATCTAGTTCCGACTTATCTTCCATATCAAGTTTCAAAAGCCAGCCTGAATCGAACGGGGATTCATTTATCTTCTCCGGTTCACCTTCAAGGGTCTCATTGACCTCTACCACTTTACCGCTGACCGGTGCCTCAACGTCCGAAACCGATTTTACTGACTCGATAACCACCATTTCCTCTCCCTTAGAATACTCTTCTCCCTCATCAGGCAGTTCGACGAATACGATATCTCCTAACTCTTTCTGAGCAAAGCCAGTAATGCCAATTGTGGCGGTTTGACCCTCAACACTTACCCAATCATGATTTTCAGTATACTTAATATCTCCTTCGACCATAATACCTCCTCTTTTGCAAGATTGTAGTTAATTATAGCTATGTTGCAACCTGGAAGCCAACTTAAGCCCTTACCCGGATGGATACCAGCAACTTGTTTTTTCATTGCAACCTATAACCCGATTAATTATATTTTATCGGTGAAATTAATGGATTGTGTAATTCTTGCAGCGGGCAAGGGTACCCGCATGAAATCAACGACGCCGAAAGTACTGCACGAAATTGGCGGGTTGCCACTAATTGAACATTTACTGGAAACAATCAATCCCTTAGAATTGTCTCAAGTTATCGTGGTCGTCGGATATAAGGAACAGTTAGTTAAAAATACTTTATCGAACCGAGAAGTCGAATTCTCTGTCCAGAAAGTCCAGAAAGGCACGGCTCACGCTCTCCAGCAGGCAAAAGGGGAAATTGAGAGCGATGATTTCATGGTTATTCCCGGCGATCTCCCCTTAGTAAAAACTTCTTCGCTTAAAAAGTTTATTAATTTTGCAAATAATGAAAAAGCCGATCTTTCGCTTCTCACTGTAAGTAGAGATGACCCCTGCGGCTACGGAAGGGTCAAAAGGTCAAGCAACGGTGATCTGGAAGAGATAGTCGAGGAACAAGATGCTACGGAAGAAGAGAAAAAAATAAAAGAAATTAATGCGGGAATCTATCTCCTGCCCAATCGGGGGGACCTCTGGCAAGAACTCGACTCGATAGGTTCGGAAAATGCTCAGGGCGAATATTATCTGACCGACCTGGTAAAACACTTTGCCACGAAGGGCAAAAAAACCGTGGCTTTCCAGGCTGAAAGACCAGAAGAATTCCTGGGTGTAAATACCAGGCAGGACCTCGTTTCCGCGGGCAAGGTACTTAATCGAAGAAAAATAGACTCGCTACTTGATTCCGGAGTTACCATTGTAGACCCGAACACAACGATTATTGAAACTAAGGCAAATTTAGACCGGGACACGATTATAGAGCCGTTCACTATAATCAGAGGAGAAACTACAATCGGAACGAACTCCAGAATAGGTCCCCACGTTGAGATTTTAGACAGCAAAATCGGTGAGTCCGTAAGACTGAGTCACTCAGTTGTAGAGAAGGCCACGATACGGGACAATAGGGAAATAGAACCATTTAGTTTTCTTGGGCCTGATAGATAAATCAAGTTTCGAGCCAATTCCGAAGTTAGGAACAACAAAAAATTAATCCAATTAACCCGAGGAGATAAAATTGCAGGATCTTAAAATTATCGCAGGAAATTCAAACCCCGAATTAGCAGAAGAAATTGTTTCTAACCTGGATAAAGAGCTAACGGAAGCTTCAGTAGACAGGTTCCCTGATGGAGAAGTACATGTACATATACAGGAAACAGTAAGGGGTGCGTCGGTCTTCGTCGTTCAGTCCATCTCACCACCCGTTAACGAAAACTTGGTTGAACTGCTCCTGATGATAGACGCGCTAAAGAGAGCTTCGGCCAAGCAAATAGCGGCTGTCATCCCTTATTACGGTTATGCCCGACAGGACAGAAAACAGACCGGCAGGGTACCGATTAGTGCAAAACTGGTAGCAAACGTTATATCAACCGCCGGAGCTGACAGGATCCTAACAGTAGATCTACATGCGGGACAGATCCAAGGTTTCTTCGACATTCCCGTAGACAACCTGCGAGGGGACCCTGTTTTAGCAAAAACCTTAAATAACGAGTTATCCTCCGAAGAGGGTGTAGTAGTAAGTCCGGATGTAGGTGGAGCAAAAAGGGCAAGGAAAGTATCTCAAAAACTAAACGTTCCACTTGCCATAGTTGAGAAGAAGAGAAACAGAAAGGACGGGGGTGTGGAAGTTCTAAATCTGATCGGCGACGTAGAATCCAAACGTTGCTTGGTGGTAGATGATATAATTAGTACTGCGGGCACATTAACAGAAGTGGCGGAAATACTTGATGAAAGGGGGGCCAGACGTATAGAGGCAATTTGTACACACGGTATTTTCGCGGAGAATGCCCTGGATTCGATCGAAGAATCTCCAATTAGTTCCGTTACAGTAACAAACACTATCCAGAATCCAGAAGCAAGGAAAGCAAACTTTATAAACTACATCTCCGTTGGTGATTTATTCGCCAAAACGATAAAACGAATTTACGAGGAAAAATCGGTGTCGACTTTGTTCCCCCACTCCTAATATAATTGTGTGAAGCAAAACGGATTTAGAAAAAGAAATTCAAAGAAAGGTGATATTGATGGCAACTCTTCAGGTAACAAAGAGAGAATCTGAGAAAAATCCGAATACCCTGAGACACGAAGGTAAGCTACCGGCAGTTCTATATGGGCCCGAGATAGATTCTGTAAGCTTAAAGTTAAATAAGAAAAAAACTAAGGAACTGCTGAACCAAATAACGAGAAGCACAAGGGTTGAGCTCGAACTCGCTGGGGAGACTCACGAGGTATTCTTGAGGGATATACAGTACGACCATCTGACAGACGAACCAATTCACATAGACTTCTACGAGGTTCCGGATGATCATCCTGTAGAAATGGAAATACCGGTAGTAACGGTTGGAACACCGGAGGGAGTTAGTTCCGGCGGAATACTGGACCACTTGATGGAAACTATAACCGTCTACGGCGAGGCAGCGGATATTCCTGAGATCCTTAGACTTGATGTAGAAGATCTCGAAATTGGTGACTCAATCCACGTTTCGGATCTCGATCTAGGAGACATAGAAATCTTAACTCCTAAAGATAGAACTGTTTTGTCTATTCTGGCTCCGAGAAAGGAAATCGAGATAGACCTCACGGAACCAACCATAGGCGAGGAACTGCTAGGAGAAGAAGAACTAGAAGGAGAAGAAGAACTCGAAGAAGAGGAACTTGAAGAAGAAGAACTAGAAGGAGAAGAAGAACTCGAAGAAGAGGAAATGGAAGAAGGTGCCGCCGAAGAAGAAGCTGAAGAAGCCGAACAAGGAGAATAAGATTAGGAAGAGGAATAACCAACATTCAAAAGAGGTTTTTTCTCTTCCTTTATTAAGTTACAACAATTCGGTTAACACCGGCTGAGACTATTTTTTGAAATGGTGAATTTTATTTATATATAATTTTACAGTCGAAGAGTTCTCTGGGAGGTGAGCTTGGTGAGTAACATGTACAAAAAGTTTTCGAAGAAGTCGATGGAGATAATGGCTACGGCATACGATGAGGCGGAAAAGCTAAACGATAAGGCAGTCTCCCCAGAACACCTACTGCTAGCACTTTTAAGAGCCAAGAATACAAGAGTATATAAATTTTTAAAGGATAACGGGCTGTCTTATCACCACGTACTTCGGGTAGTGAAGCGGAATAATGAAGAGGAACTTTCCCTGCCCCTGCAGGACGAGCTGGAACCGACGTCACAGTTAAAGAAGATTATGAAGATGGGTTACGACGAAGCAAGGTCCAGCCAGGGTGAAAACAAAATTGAACCCGCTCATCTCCTCATTAGTATTTTAGAGGAAGGTAACGGCACTGCTTCCTCGGTAATAAAACAATTTGGTATCACTACCAGAAAGGCCCGGTCATACTTTTCCATGGTTCGGAAAAGCGATACCAACCAGGGAATGGAGCTGAAATTACAATCAACGGAAAAGGGTAGCCAGGAAGAGGGAGTCCTGGAGGAATTTGGAAGGAATTTAATCGAGGAAGCCAAACAGGGAGAACTGGATCCGGTAATTGGGAGAGACGAAGAGATAAATCGGGTCATCCAAACTTTAAGTCGACGAAAAAAGAATAACCCCGTACTGATTGGTGAAGCCGGAGTGGGAAAAACTGCCATAGTCGAGGGGTTAGCCCAGAAGATCGCAAACCAGAAAGTCCCCAGTATTCTGGCAAGCAAAAAAATATTTGAAGTCGATATGGCCGCTATGGTCGCCGGGACGAAATATAGAGGGGAATTCGAGCAGAGGCTCAAAGCCCTGATTAACGAGGTCACAAACAAGGACGACGTAGTCCTGTTTATCGACGAATTAAGTACGGTGGTTGGAGCTGGTGGGGCTGAGGGTGCAATAGACGCATCGTCTATACTCAAACCACCACTCGCCTCTGGCGCCATCCAGAGCATCGGTACCGCAACGACCGACGATTACCGAAAATCCGTCGAAAAGGACCCCGCTTTGAAGCGCAGGTTCAAGACTATTACGGTGGAAGAACCGACAATTCAGCATACTATTGAGATTCTTGAGGGGATTCAGGATAGATACGAAAACCACCATAACGTCAAAATAACCGAGGAAGCCATCGAACAGGCTGCACGGTTGAGCGATCGTTACGTAACCGGACAGTTCTTACCCGACAAAGCAATAGATCTTATAGACGAAACAGCCGCAAAAGTAAGGCTTGAAAACTTCAACCTGCCCCCGGAATTGAGGGAAGTTTCAAAGGAGCAACTTACAATCAAGCAACAGGAAGAAGAAGCAACTGAGTCAGGGGATTACGAAAAAGCGGCAGAATTGAGAGACGAAAGAAAAGAGCTTGCAGAAGAGCTTGAAAATTATGAAGAGAAAGACGATAGATCCCACAACGGCGACGGGCTCGTCGAAGGTAAGGATATAGCGGAAATGGTATCGTCCTGGACGGGAGTTCCTGTAGGCCGTCTCCAGAAAGAAGAGAGAAAACGGATGGTAGACATGGAGCAAGAGATTCACAAGCGGCTGATAGGCCAAAATGAGGCCGTAAATGCGATCTCTCAGTCACTGCGCAGGGCATACGCCGGCGTAAAAGATCCAAACCGGCCGATTGGTTCCTTCATGTTCCTTGGACCGACGGGCGTGGGAAAAACCGAACTCAGCAAAACCCTCGCCGAATTCCTGTTCGGTGACGAAGAGGCATTAATCCGGGTAGACATGTCGGAATACATGGAGAAATTCAATGTTTCAAGGTTGACTGGTGCACCTCCCGGATACGTAGGATATGAAGAGGCAGGAAAGCTCACTGAAGCGGTCCGTCATAGACCACACTCGGTAATCCTGTTCGACGAGATTGAAAAAGCCCACCACGACGTCTTCAATATTCTACTTCAGGTTATGGAAGACGGTGTACTTACCGATTCACAGGGCCGCCAGGTTAATTTCCGGAATACCGTTATGATAATGACTTCGAACCTTGGTGGAAAACTCATAACCGACAAGACCCAGCTTGGATTCGGGTCCAAGGAAGTAGATTCGAAAGAGTCGTACGAAGAAATGAAAAGCATGGTTATGGACAAGGTCAAGGACGAATTCAGGCCTGAATTCCTAAACCGTCTGGACGATCTTGTAGTATTCCACCAGCTGACTGAAGACGAGGTATTTAAGATCGCCGAACTCATGCTGGGCAGACTTCAGAACAGGTTAACCGAAAAGCACGGACTGAGTATGGAAATATCCCAATCCGCAAAAGAACTTTTGGTCGAAGAAGGCTACGATTCAAAGTACGGTGCGAGACCCATGCGTCGAACTATCGAAAATTTGATAGAAAACAAAATTTCCGATCACCTGCTCCAGGGTAATTTCGACGACACAAGTACAATTTCCGTCGATTCCGAGGACGGAGATATCCTTCTCCAGGGGGTAAATAACAAAAGCGCCGTCGGCGTTGGAGATTGATAATGGATGGCCTACAAATGTAAAAACTGCGGATACACTTCCGTTGAATGGCTCGGACGCTGTCCAAAGTGTGGAGATTGGGATAGCTTCGAACAGGGCGAATCAGAAGGAGATTCCGCTCAGGAAGACCTGGTCGACGAATCACCAAAGCCGCTTTCCGAAATTTCGTTCGATTCAAAAAAGCGAATACCCACTGATATCGGGGAGTTTGACCGTGTACTCGGAGGCGGGCTAATACCCGGCTCCGTAACTCTCCTCGGTGGTGATCCTGGTATAGGGAAATCCACATTACTCCTCCAGGCCGCATCCAATATCGCCAATCGGGGAAAAGTTCTCTATATTTCCGGGGAAGAGTCATCCAAACAGCTTAAGATGAGAGCGGAACGCCTTAACTTATCCGCGGAAGACTTAATTATTTATAGTGGTCAGAGTCTCGAAAAGGCGGTCACCCATCTCAATGAGTTAGACCCTATTTGCGTAATAGTTGATTCCATCCAATCACTTCAAAGTAGCGACAATTCCAGTTCTCTCGGAAGCACAAAGCAGGTTCGCGAATTAGGACGTGAATTCACCAGGATTGCAAAAAAGAAGGAAATAGCTACTCTATTAATAGGGCATATAACTAAATCCGGCGACTTCTCAGGACCTAAAACCATAGAACATTTGGTGGATTCTACCATATATTTTGAAGGAAAACGGGATAATAACGTAAGGTTGATGCGACCAACCAAAAATAGGTTCGGATCAACCAGACTTCTAGGGTTATTTCAGATGACGGAAAACGGACTTCAGGAAATTTTAAATCCTTCCCAGTTTTTCGCGACCAAAGACGGTCACTCCGATCAAAAAGGAACCACCACGGTTTGTACAGTGGAAGGAACGCGCCCCATTCTGGTGGAAATTCAGGCTCTGGTTACACCTTCAAACTCCGGAGGTAGCGCCCAGCGACGCACAACTGGGCTTGATTATAATCGAACTTCTTTATTGTTTGCGGTCATCCAGAAACAACTTGGAATAAACCTGCAGGAGTTCGATATTTACCTTAACGTAGTTGGTGGGTTTAAGGTCGAAGAAACTGCAGCGGACTTGGGAATTGTCAGCGCCATTCTTTCCAGTTTCCAGAACAGGCGGATTGACAGTCAAACAATAATAATCGGAGAAGTCGGTTTAAGCGGCGAGATAAGACCTGTGCAGAAATTGAAATCGCGGGTGAACGAAGCTGAAAAACTGGGATACAGGAAAGCCCTGGTACCAGAAAGCCAAACAAACCTGAACGAACTAACCACGAATGTGGATATCAAACCGATCAGCAATCTCGCTGACGCCACTGCGGAACTTGAATTGAGGGAGTAATATGACATTCGATACCCTAGAAGAGTTGCTGGAAGAGATCGCTCCCGGGACCACCATGCGCGACGCGATTGACCGTATAGTGGAACAGGGGCACGGAGGTCTTCTGGTTCTTTCACCTCGGGAAGAAATCAAAGATATCATAACGACTGGATTCCAAATGGACGCGGAGGTAACTTCCCAGCGGTTGAGTGAATTATCGAAGATGGATGGAGCAATCGTGATCGACGAAAGTCTCAGTAAAATTACTTATTCAAACGCTCACCTTTCCCCTGACCCCTCGATAGAAAGTCAGGAAACAGGGACAAGGCATAAAGCGGCAGAGCAGACTGCAAAACAGTTAAACTTACCGGTCATAGCAATATCAGAGAGGCGTGACAGGGTAACAGTCTACTACAAAGACCAGCGATACATCCTTAGAGATATTTCAACAATTATGTCCAAGGTAAACCAGGCATTACTTATCATGGATCAATATAGAGGAAATTACGACGAAGCAGTCCAAGAACTGACGGCTCTCGAACTGGACGGAAACGTGCTGCCGTTTCACGTGGCCAACCCACTGACAAAGATAGGCCAGATGCTTACATTAAAGGAAGAAATCTTAAGAATGTTCGTCGAACTCGGCGAAGAACAAGCCCTGCCCGGACGACAACTCGATAACATGATTGCCGGCATTGAAAGCGATCTGGAATTCATTATAAAAGATTTCAAGAAAACGGATCCGGAGGAAAATTTCGAGGAAATTCGGGAAAACATCATCGATCTATGTACAGATGCTCCCCCTTCAACCAAGCATATCATGGCATTATTGGGTTACGAAGAGGAAGATCTGGATGACTTTCTGTATCCTCGAGGATACAGAATACTTCATCAAATACCCCGGTTGCCCAATACAGTTATAGAGAGGATGGTTGATAAATTTGGTAATCTGGAGGGAATACTCTCGGCGGACAAGGAAGATCTCCAGGAGGTCAAAGGGATAGCGGAGACTAGGTCCAACACGATTAAGGCTGGCTTAAAACGTCTAGAAAACAGAATTACTCTAATGGAGGAGTTAGAAACTTGAACAAGATCAAAAAAATTGAAGATTCTACCACCCATCTATCCAATAAACTGTATCATGAACCAGAAATCGGTATGGTACTCGGCTCGGGTCTTTCCGAGAGCTTGACCCCGTTGCTAGATGAAGTCGAAGAGGTCAGTTGGAGCGAAATTCCTCACTTTCCGGAGCCAACTGTAGAAGGGCACGAGGGCAAATATCTCTCCGGAATTCTTGATGGCAAAGAAGTATTAATTCAGCAGGGGAGGATCCACTGGTACGAAGGTCTACCGTGGGACGACGTGATATACCCCGTAAGAGTTCAAAAGGACCTGGGCGTGGAAAAGCTAATCATGACCAACGCAGCTGGTGGAATAAACGAGGACTTTTCACCCGGTGACCTATGCCTGATTACCGATCACATTAATTTTTCAGGCGATAATCCACTCCGGGGGCCGAATAACGAAGAATTCGGACCGAGGTTTCCGGATCTATCACACGCCTACGATCCCGAGTTACAAAAAACTGCCTTAGCAGTAGCTGTTCAGATGGACGTAGATCTCCAGGAAGGGGTCTACGCAATGACATCGGGCCCAAGTTACGAGACACCGGCAGAAATAAAGGCACTAAGAACCCTTGGTGCCGACCTTGTCGGAATGTCAACCGTCCCCGAGGTCATTACGGCAAACCATTCCGACATGGAGGTCCTCGCAATATCCTGTATTACAAATAAAGCAGCAGGGATGCAGGATAAGCTGACCCACGAAGAGGTACTCAAGGTCACTGAGAAGACAAATCAGAAACTGGGTAACTTAATCGGAGAGATAGTCAAGAAAGTCTAACCTTTCTAAAACCCCGCTAATAGGTTATTTAGGGGCTAGGTCGGAAGGAACGGAGTTATTCTTTCTTTTTCTTCTGAACAACCTTCCGGAAACTTCCGACCGATCGGTACTTTTCCCGTCTCTTCGCGAGCAAAGTTTCCGGATCATAATCTTTCAGTTCCTTTAAATGATCCGAAACCGCACTATCAAGGTTGTTACAAACGGTTTCGAAATCCTTGTGTGCTCCACTTTTCTCTGGGATTATTTCGTCAACAACTCCCAGCTCTTCAGCGTGCTCAGCAGTGAGTTTAAGTGCCCGAGCGGCTTCGTCCGCCCGATCACGGTCGTTCCAGAGTATGGCTGCGCAACCTTCCGGAGAAATAACGGAATAGATAGAATTCTCCAGCATTAAAACACGGTCCGAGGCCCCAATCGCAACGGCACCACCGCTACCACCTTCTCCAATAACCACGGCAATTGTAGGGACCTCAAGTGAAACCATTGTTGATATACTCCGGGCAATCATCCCACCAATATTCCGTTCTTCCGCCTCTTTACCCGGATAAGCTCCCGGGGTGTCGATAAGAGTCAGTATAGGAAAGCCAAATTTTTCTCCTAACTTCATCAATCGGCGAGCTTTTCTGTAGCCTTCGGACCGAAGCATACCGAAGTTGGTTTCCTGAGACTGCTCAGCATCTCCTCCTTTGCTTTGCGCAATAACAACTACCGTCTCTCCTTCGTATTTTGCCAGACCACCCTCCAGAGCACTGTCGTCCCCGATTAATCTATCACCACGGAGGGTATAAAAATCTTCCGTGAGAAAGTCGATATAATCTTTCGAATCCGGCCTATCAGGGTGACGGGCAAGTTTCACTCGATCCCAGTCATCCAGCTTTTCTTCAGCGGTCTCCGTACGCTCTGCCAGCTTTTGAGACAGGGTGTCTATTTCCTGACTCAGATCCAGTCCGTTTTTGGAGTCAAGCGCCTTCAACCGTTCTATCTGTTCTTCTAATTCTTCTAAAGTTCTTTCTTCACTCATTTTTAGTTAAAAAACCCCAGAATTTTTGCCAGTTCGTTTCTCATAGACTCTCTCTCAACTACCGAATCTACTATCCCCTGTTCCAGAGCAAATCTGCTCGATTGAAAATCCTGCGGTAAGTCCTCGCCAATTGTCTCCTCAATCACCCTACGACCGGCGAATCCAATCAGAGCTCCTCTTTCAGCTATCGTTACATCTCCCAGGCTGGCTATACTGGCTTCCACGCCTGCCGTGGTGGGATAAGTCATTACGGATATGAACGGTAAACCTGCCTCCGACAACAAATCCCTCGCCGAAGTCGTCTTGACCATTTGAAACAAGGACAGGATACCTTCCTGCATTCGAGCTCCACCGGATGAACTAACCAAAACAAACGGTAATTCCTCGTCAACAGCCCTTTCTATGCCACTGACGATCTGTTCACCCACAACCGACCCCATAGAGCCTCCGATAAACCGGAAATCCATAACTCCCAAAACCAATGGATTGCTTTCAATTTCTCCCGTTCCCACTATGATTGCATCAAACATTCCCGTCTCAGTCTGGTTCTCTTCTACTTTATCCTCGTAGGATTGGGTATCGACGAAGTCCAGGGGATCGTCGGATTCTATCCTTTTTGTCTTGTCCGAAAAGGACTCTTCGTCAACCAGAGTCTTAATCCTCTCTTTTGCGGTTAGAAAAAAGTATGCGTCACAATTGGGACAGACGTGGTTGTTTTCCTTTAATTTCTTCTTAAAAATTAGCTTCTCACACGATTTACACTTCACCCAGAGCGTCTCGTCCTTTTCTTCTTCCTCCTCAAAATCTACCCTCAGATACTCTTCGTCACGAAATAACGGCATATTAATCCCCTTTTAATACTGTTGGTCCAACACTATTGTCCAGAAACTTCGAAGGTATTACAATCCCCATCGATAGTACTAATCTCAATCCCTCTTCCACAGAGAGATCGAGGTAGGTCAGATCGTCTTTTGGCAAAAATACGGTCATGCCGCTCATGGGGTTGGGAGTCGTAAATACAAAAGCAGCAACCGATTCTTCTCCGATTATTTCCTCAACTTCTCCCAGGTTTTCGTTTGTCACAAATCCAACTACGTAAGTACCTTTCCTCGGGTATTCAAACATGACAACGTCCCTGAAGGTCGTGGATTCGCTGCTCAATATAGCGTTAATTATCTGCTTTACAGTAACGTACATCTTGTTTACGAGCGGGGTGGACCCCATTACATTATCCAGGAGAGAATAGACCTTCCTCCCTACGTAAATTCGAGTAACTAAACCTACCAGGAATACGAGCAAAAAAGTTAATATTGCACCAATCCCCGGAAGCCATTCCCGGCCCAGAGTTACCCTTAAAAAATTGCCGATCAGGCTGCCAATTTCCGAACCTTCCCCGGTAAACCTAAGGAACATCCGATATATGAGCCATAAAATATAAAAAGTAAAACCCGCAGGGAGTATTACAAGCAGCCCATTTATGAATGTATTCTTAATATATCCAAGTATTCTTTTCATAATTTGTAAAGTGTTGAAATAATTCTAGTAGATGACGCTCTCTCTTTCTAACTTTCCGTTGGAACCTGTTAAGCAATGGATTATAATCAATGCAAATGCGAAGAGTCAATTGGACAATAACGGAAAAACAGCATAAAAAACTACAGCGTTTATCCCGAGAAACTGGACTCCCCATTTCGGAGTTAGTGCGACGTTCTCTGGATAAATACTTCGGCCTTGTTGGAGAGGAGCCTTTGAAGAGCCTCGAAGAAGACCAGGGTGCAGAATAACTTCCCTGGAAAGAGCGGCTCGGTCAAGTTCATTCACGTTGAGGAGGTCACAATTTTTAACATTGGTTCGCCAGACGAGATAAAAAACGGGAAAATCACCGACGTATATTTCGAAAGAACCCAAAAAATTCTCGAAGAAAATAATATAGACAAAAAAGTTAGGATGGAGGTAAGAACAAAAAGCGTACCGGGAAAGGGACCGGGAATACTCACAGGACTGGATGAGGTAGTCCAGCTTCTCGAAGGTACGGGTAACTCCGTCTGGTCAATCCCGGAAGGAAGTGCCTTTCTGCCTTACGAACCCGTAATGATTATCGAGGGTCAGTACAGGAACTTCTCACCTCTGGAGACCCCGTTATTAGGACTCCTTTGTCAGGCGAGTGGTATTTCGACAAAAGCCAGAATCGTAACGGAAGCAGCGGAAGATAATCCCGTATTTCACTTTGGATCTCGCCGTATGCATCCTGCCATAGCTCCGATGATAGGTCGCAGCGCCTATATAGGAGGATGTGAAGGGGTCGCGGTAACGAAGACAGCCCGGGACCTGGGTCTGGAACCGGTTGGAACTATACCCCATGCACTTATTCTAATTCTGGAGGATTCCACCACCGCTACTGGAATGTTCGAAAAACTCTTTGGCGAGGAAGTAGATACTGTCGCCCTGGTCGATACATTTGGCGACGAAAAGTTCGAGGCTCTGGAGAATGCCGATCTAATCGAAGGATTAAATGCAGTTAGGTTAGATACACCTTCCTCTCGCCGAGGTAATATGCTGGAGATAGCGAAAGAAGTTAGGTGGGAACTGGACCTCCATGGTTTTACCGACGTAGATATCCTCATATCGGGAGGCCTGGACGAGGAAAGTATACCTGATCTCAACGAAGTAGCGGATGCCTACGGAGTCGGTACGGCCATCTCGAACTCTCCAGTAGTTGATTTCTCGCTGGATATCGTAGAGATAGAGGGAGAATCGGTATCAAAACGGGGCAAGAAATCCGGCGCCAAACAACTTTACGTCTGCAGCGACTGTAAACATAGACTAGTTAGGACTTTCGGCGAAACCAGGCGAAAATGCCCTGAGTGTGGAGGTAAAGCAGAGCCGGCTCTGGAAAAAGTTATAGAAAAAGGGGAATTAATTAAAGAATATCCGAAAGCAAAACAGATAAGAAACTATTCGATTTCTCAGCCATTTATTCAGGATTACTAAAATTACTGGGTCAAGAATTATTATTAACTTCCTTTTTCGCGATATACACTGTAACCCGATAAGTTGCATTGCGACCCAATATCTCCAACAATTATTTTGAGGTGATTTAGGTGAATTTTTCGAAGAGAAATTTGGTAATTTTCTCTCTCGTCTTATTAATGGTTACGCCCACGATTGGGGTACTGGCTCAGGAAGGAGGATCCAACCAGCAACAGGGTCAAAAAGAAGAACCCACAGTTGTTGCTACGGTAAACGGATCAGAACTAACTCAGCAGCAGTTATCTCAAAAAGCTCAGGTTTATCCGATAATTATGACACTTTCTCGGCAATTTCGGACCTTTGCTCAGTTCATGATGACAAGTGAAGCCGGAAGTACTTTCCTATCAGAATATCGAAAATACGTGCTTGACAACTTGATAGAGCAGGAACTACAGAAGCAAAAGATGGACGAACTGGGTATCGAGGTCTCAGAGGAGGAAGTCCAGCAACAGGTCAAGGATATTATAGAAAGTAATGACCAGTTTGAGGATGAAGAGAGTCTGGGAGAATACCTCCAAAATAACCAAAATATGTCCCTGAGCAACTTCAAAGCAAGCATAAGGAATAACCTCAAACAGCAAAAATTGAGGGAAGAGGTAACCGGCGAAGTAGAAGTAACAGAGGAGGAAATTACTACCTTTTACGAGCAAAACAAACAAAACTACACTGACGAAGAAGGCAACGTAAAACCACTGTCGGATGTCAAAGACCAGATCAGAGGAACTTTAGAAAACCAAAAAGGGAACGAAGCCTGGACCGAGTGGCTTGAACAGGCTAAGGAGGAAGCCACGATAGAGAAGTACGAAGAAAACTTATAAATAATACCCACTTTTTAGATCATAAATATATCCAAGAAGAGCACCCAGCTTTCCAAATGGTGCTCTTCTTGGATTTTTACCTGCTACGTGAATTTTTTTCTGTACGTGTCCTGGGCCTCTATAATAGATCTTTTCGCCTCTTCCTTTCCGTACCATCCTAACGTTTCCACTTCTTTTTCTCCTTTTTCGAGCTCTTTATATACTTCAAACATGTGAGAGATCTCTTCCAGTATGTGTTCCGGCACATTGTTGAGATCTTTATAACCCTGATATCTTGGATCTTTCAGAGGTACCGCAAGTATCTTATCATCTCTTTTACCGGCATCAAGCATCTCCAGTATTCCGATAGGTCTAGCTTCCATTATACACCCGGGGAAAGTAGGATTGGTAACTAACACTAGTATATCCGTGGGATCGCCATCCTGGTCGAAAGTCTGAGGCAAGAACCCGTAATCACCAGGATAGTGCACGGCTGTATGCAGCACCCTATCGAGAACTATTTCTCCTTTTTTGACATCGTATTCGTACTTGTTTTCAGTCCGCCGGGGGTTTTCAATTACCGCATTTACAATTCTGGGAGAATCAGGTCCCGTTTCCAGATCCCGCCACTTATCCTTCATATTAAGGACACCCCCTGAAAAACATTTCAATTCAGCGCAGATAACGCCATCCTTTCTACCAGTTCTACGAAACCAATTCCTGCCTCTCTGGCCGCAAGAGGGAGGTCGCTGGTCTCCGTCATTCCCGGTAACGTATTTACCTCTAAGCCAAAAATTCTCTCTTGCTGATCAATTATAAAATCAACCCTACTATACCCATCACAGTTGAATTCCGAATGTGCCCGTTTAGCCTGATTTTTTACCGATTCAGCCAGATCTTCTGGCACCCTGGCCGGACAGATAAACTCGGTTTCACCGGAAGTATACTTTGCTTTATAGTTATAAAACCGCTCTCTCTTAACTTCTAATTCAACCAATGGAAGGCCGATTAACTCACCGTCATCTTCTAGCACTCCCGCAGTGACCTCTCGCCCGTCGACGTATTGTTCCAGAAATAGCCGTCCGTATTCGGACCTAATCCGGTCTATCTTAACGAGCAGTTCTTCTTCGTCGTCAGCCATCTCCACCCCTCTACTGGACCCTTCTCTAACTGGTTTCACAACCACTGGATAACTTAGTCGTTTGGAAACGCGTTCAGCCAGAAGCGAAGAAGAACGACCGGTTCCCTCCACATAGTCAGGGGTATTGATTGAAGCTCGCTGAAAAGCCTCTTTGGAATATAATTTATTCATCGCTATGGAACTTCCCAGAGGCCCGGAACCTGTATAAGGTATTCCCAGAATGTCCATTAAAGCCTGAACGGTCCCGTCCTCACCAATACCACCATGAAGAGAATTGAAAACTATATCGGCATCCGCTACCAGTTTCAGAATTTCGTCCTCGTGACTGAATTCTCCATACACGGGATTTAATTCTTCTCTTGCCTCAACCAGCGCTTCGTATACGTTCTCGCCACTCTTTAACGAGACCTCACGTTCGGAGGAAGTACCGCCCATCAATACACATATATCCAGTTCCTCATCTAGTTTGACCATAGCCACCTCGCTTTTTTTGAAGTTTGCTATCCAACTAATTCTAGTTACCAGGAGAGAAAAAGTAAAAGAAGGGCTTTAACCTTGCGTTAGCAAGTAAAAAACATCCCTTCATAAAGAAGGGATGTTTTTTACTTCATGATTAAAAAATATTCGAGTTATTGGTATTAACCCTGAAGTAACTTAGCAGCCTTAACCGTATTTGACATTATCAGTGTGGTAGTCATAGGCCCAACTCCTCCTGGTACCGGAGTTATTTGAGATGCTTTCTTTTTTACGCTCTCGTAATCTACATCTCCGGTAATGCCGTTTTCCGTTTCGTTTATTCCCACATCCACCACTATAGAGCCTTCGGTAATCA
The DNA here is from genome assembly GCA_964649445.1 of uncultured Thermotogae bacterium. Classification (GTDB taxonomy): domain Bacteria; phylum Bipolaricaulota; class Bipolaricaulia; order M55B111; family M55B111; genus JAGXLP01. Next base: position 66,729 of record CAZYPS010000002.1, read on the forward strand.
TGTCCGCGGTTATGAAGTTCTTTTTACCTACCGAAGAGCAAACTATATCGGCCCGTCTGGTCTTTTCGGCCAAATCGCTCTCCTGGTACTCGCAGAGAGAGACTGTAGAGTACCCTTCCCGCAGAGCGAGCAGAGAAAGCGGTAGACCCACGGCTCCGCCCCCAATCACGAGAAATTCCTTTCCGGCGAGATCTATATCCGAATACTTAAGTATCTCCATCACGGCGTAGGGGGTCGCAGGAAGCAGGACCTCGGGATCGTTTTTAAGATCTTCGTAGTTGGCCCTTACAGCGCCACCCGATAATAGTTTTCCGCTATTAACCGGGTTTATACAGTCCACGTCCTTCTTCGGATTTATCTCGGCCCGCAGTTCTCCGATACCCAGCCCCTCGGGAAGTGGCAGTTCTACAAATAATCCGTGAACCGTCGGATCGCTGTTTAGGTCTCTAATCTCCCCCAGCAGTTCGTCTTTCGAAATTCCTCCTTCAAGCTTTACTCCCTTATACTTGATCCCCAGCTCCTCAGCCAGTTTTTTCTTGGTTCGGTAGTAAACCTTGGCACCCGGGTCATCACCTACCAATACGGGAGCAATGGCAGGTTGCACTCCCTCATTCTTTAGTTCTTCTACTTCTCGCTTCAAATCTTCTCTATAAGTCTCGGCTATCCGATTGCCATCTAACTTTGACATAATTCCTCCTGCGACTAAACGCTGTTTTTCTCACTGATTAAGGTCAATGCTTCATCCCTGGCCGCCTTATCCGTCTTGAATTTGCCCCTTATTGCTGAAGTAACCATCTTGGAGCCCGGTTTTTTGACTCCCCTTATCGTCATACACAGGTGTTCCGCTCGGATCTTAACCAGGACTCCGTGAGGTTTAATTTCTTCCATCAGGACGTCGGCAACCTGAGATGTCAATCTTTCCTGAATCTGCGGTCTGCTGGATGAGATCTCCAGTGCCCGCGCCAGCTTGCTTGCCCCGACTATTCTGCCACCCTTCGGCATATATACGATACTTGCTTCCCCTAAAATCGGGAGCAGGTGGTGCTCACACAGAGAGTGAAAGGGTATGTCGTCGAGCACAACCATTTCCTCATAATCTTCCTGAAAAAACGTAGAAACTTCTTTACCGGGGTCAGAATCTATACCGGAGCATATCTCTTCCATCAACCGGGCTACTCTTTCCGGGGTTTCCTCTAACCCGGGCCTCTGGAGATCTTCTCCTATTCCTTCCAGTATAAGCCTTGTTCCTTTTGCTATCTTTTCTTTATCCATTTATTCTCCGGAATTGTTGCCTTTGATTTAAAATAATCCTTCTACGTTACCGTCCTCGTCGATATCCACATCTTCGTAAGCAGGCTCTGATGGAAGGCCTGGCATCGTACTCATCTCTCCACAAAGCGGGTAGACGAAACCTGCACCCACGCTTGCTCTTACCTCTCGAACCGGTAGTGTAAAGCCAGTCGGTACACCCTTCTTCTTCGGATCGTGCGAGAGTGACAGGTGAGTCTTTGCCATACAGATCGGTAGGTCGCCAAAGCCGGATTCTTCGTAATCCTTTATCTGCTTTTCCGCTTTGTTCGTGTATTCTACTCCGTCGGCACCGTAGATCTCCGTCGCGATCGTCTCTATCTTTTCCTTAATCGACTTATCCAGGTCATAGAGGAACTCAAAGTCTGACTCTTCTTCACTGGCCTCTACAGTAGCTTCTGCAAGTTCGACCGCTCCTTCTCCGCCGTCAGTAAAGTGGTTGGATTCTACTGCGTCAAAAGCACCTGCCTCCAGTGCTTTTTCCTTGACCAGTTCCACTTCCTTGTCCGTATCGGTTTCGAACCTGTTTACTGCAACCACGACGGGCACACCAAACTTCTGAGCTATCTCTATGTTTTTAGCGAGATTTTCCGAGCCCTTTTCGAGCAGATCAAGGTTCTCCTCCCTGTAAACGGGATCGAGTTCTTTTCCTGCCACGACTTCCGGACCCCCACCGTGAGTCTTAAGAGCCCTCACAGTGGCGACAAGCACTACCGCGTCGGGCACGTTACCGCTGTAACGACACTTGATATTAAAGAACTTCTCCATGCCGATATCAGCACCGAAACCGGATTCCGTAACTACGTAGTCGGCAAGTTTCAGGCCAACCATATCAGCCAAATTGGAACTATTTCCGTGGGCGATGTTGGCAAATGGACCGGCGTGTACGAACGCGGGCTGACCTTCGAGAGTCTGAAGCAGGTTGGGCTTTACGGTATCCTTCATGAGTACAGTTGCCGCTCCAGCCGCTCCAAGATCCTCCACTGTAACTGGTTCCCCGTCCCAGGAGTATCCCAGAACTATCTTACCGATTCTCTCTCTTAGATCCTGAAGTCCATCGGTCAATCCAAGAATTGCCATCAATTCAGAAGCGACAGTTATGTCGAAAGCACTTTCCCTCGGGTAACCATCCCACTTGCCGCCAAGCCCGACGTTTATGTTGCGCAGAGCCCGGTCGTTGATGTCCACTACTCTATTCCACGTTATGGAGTATGGATTAATATTTAACTTCTCTTTGCCCTTCTCCTTCCACGCTTCGTCAGAGTAGTTCCTCTCGTGCATCATCCGAGCATCGAGCGCAGCCGCTATCAGGTTATGAGCCGCTCCTATGGCATGAATGTCGCCAGTTAGGTGGAGATTGAAGTCCTCCATTGGAATTACCTGTGAGTATCCACCTCCGGCTGCTCCTCCTTTTATCCCGAAAGTAGGTCCCTGGGATGGCTGACGAATGGCAGTCATGACCTTCTTTCCGATTTTCCCCAGAGCCTGGGTCAGGCCTATATTCGTCGTAGTCTTTCCTTCACCCAGAGGCGTCGGCTGGATCGCCGTCACGTCGATGTATTTTCCGTCCGGTTCGTCCTTCCTTTCCTCATAAGCGTCTAATTTGACTTTTGCTTTGTAATCCCCATAAAGCTCCAATTCGTCCCTTCTTAGCCCTACCTTCTCCGCAATTTCTTTTATCGGTTTTAAGTCCGCAGCTTGAGCAATCTCAATATCACTTTTCATTAAGAAAAATACCTCCTGTTTGGATTAAGATAGATCGAGGCTCTCTAACTTAGTTAACCCATTCTTGCTTTACACTGGATCTTCCGATTTGAAACTTAATTAATTACCTCTTTTGTACTTAAGGTAGTTCAGGCAATTCTTGTCAACGCCCAGAAGAGCCTCGGCAGCCTTCAACGTATCCATCATGGGCTTATCTGTCGGATCAATCAGTGCAGCGTCAAGCCCCGCCTCGAGTAACATAGCAAAAACAGTTCTGTTAATCAGGGCGCGGTCCGGAAGACCAAAAGACATATTGCTTAACCCAATATTGGTCTTAACCCCGAACTTCTCCTTTATCCCCCTGATTGAGTCTATTACGTACTGGCCCTGTTCCTGGTTGCTTCCTATAGTCATGGCAATGACGTCTATATAAAGTCTGTCTTCGTCAATGCCGAGGTCATCACATTTTTCCAGCAAGGCTTCCGTCTCGGTCAACCTGTCCTCTACCGTCTCAGGCATTCCCTCTTCTCCCATAGCTAACCCGATTATTTCGGCATTAGAATCAGCAGCTATTTCTCGAGCCCTTCCTTTGTCTGGTTCGTTGCTTATGGAATTAATTACTGGCTTATTCTCAACCTTCTCCAGAGCAAATTCCAGCACTTTCGGGTCCGGAGTATCGATACATATCCTGACGTCATTGACTTCGTCTTCGACCAAATCGATTAGCCAATCCATGTCTTCTTTTTCGTCCTCCATCGATTCCCCGGCATTAAGGTCAATTACATCCGCCCCGGCCTCGGCCTGATCACGAGCTAGCTTTCGAATTAATTCTTCGTCCTTCTCCTTCAGAGCCTGTTTAACTTCGTCCCTCGTTGAATTAATTAATTCACCAATTGTCAAAAACATAGAACAATACCTCCAGATTTCAGGTTTTCGTATCGATTGTCGCTGTAGTTTCTCTCTTTTTATCTAAACTTTCGGGCAATCAAAAAGCACTCGGCAAAACTATTATTGCATACAATAGACAATATGAGTTTTAGCTTATTCCTCGTCCTCCCTTCTCCATCTCAGTACTGGTTCACGAGCGGCTTTGGTTTCATCGAGCCTGCCCACTGGAGTGGACTTAGGAGCCTCATGAAGCAACTCGGGATTCTCCGAAGCCTCCTCCGCTATAGTCTTCATTGCTACGGCAAATTCATCCAGCGTTTCTTTAGATTCCGTTTCTGTTGGTTCAACCATTAATGCCTCTTTTACAATCAATGGAAAGTAAACGGTTGGTGGGTGATAACCGTAGTCCAGGAGCCTCTTTGCAATGTCCACCGTCTTGACATCTTCACCGACGTCGCTTCCACTGAGGACGAACTCGTGCTTACATAGCCCTTCGTAGGCAACTTCGAAGGCGTCCTTCAGTTTCTCTTTTAGATAGTTAGCGTTGAGAACGGCGTTACCGCTAACTTCCTTCAACCCTTCATCTCCCAGGGCTTTAATGTAACTGTAAGCTTTAACCATAATTCCAAATGGTCCGGAAAAACTGTTTACCTTGCCTATCGTCTTCGACTTGTTGTAAGCAAACTCGTAACTTTCCCCCTCCTTCTCAACAGTAGGTACAGGCAAATAGGGAATAAGTTCCTGTTTGACCCCTACCGGTCCTGCCCCCGGACCACCGCCCCCGTGCGGCGTGCTAAACGTTTTGTGTAAATTGAAATGGGTGATATCCATCCCTATATCTCCAGGACGGACTCTCCCAAGGAAAGCGTTCAGGTTAGCACCATCAAAATAACACAGCCCCCCAGCATCATGGACGATCTTAGCAATTTCAGTAATATCAGTCTCAAATATTCCCAACGTATTGGGAACGGTTAGCATAATTCCCGCCGTACTTTCACCCACTGCACTCCTGAGTTCATCCAAATCGACAGTTCCCTGTTCGTTCGACTTTACTTCAACCGCGTCGAAACCAGATACTGCAGCCGAGGCCGGATTTGTGCCGTGGGAAGAGTCGGGAAGTAATATTTCCCTCCGGCGATCCAGCTCACCGTTATCCTTATGATACTTCCGAATCATAAGCATACCAGTTAATTCCCCGTGAGCGCCAGCTGCCGGTTGTAACGTAACGCCAGCCATTCCAGATATATTCTTTAGCATCTCCCCGAGCTCGTACATCAGTTCCAAGTTACCTTGCACCAGGTCTTCCGAAGCTAGAGGATGGTGACCCTGAAACCTGGGATCCTTTGCCAGATCTTCCATGGGCTTAGGATTGTGCTTCATAGTGCAGGAGCCAAGGGGATATAAACCGTCATCCACGCCGTAATTTTTCTTCGAAAGTTCTGTATAGTGCCTAATAAGTTCGGGCTGGCTGACCTCGGGCAGGTTCGGCTCGTCCGATCTCAATAATTCGTCGTCAACTTCTTCTTCCGGAGTCAAATCCGAGAGGGACTCCTCGGTAAAGGATGTACCGATCTTTCCTTCCTGGCTCTTATCAAAGATGGTTGTCATCTCTATTCCACCTCTCCCTGTATTGACCTAACGAAATCGTCCATTTCTCCTTTGTTTACTTTTTCCGTTACTGCAATCAGCAGTAGGCCTTCCCACCCTGCTTTCTTCAGGTGATCAGGATGAAGTAGATCTATCCCGTCCTCCTTCATCTCCTCCCAGAGGTCGGAGCGATCACCGGGCACATCGATCGCAAATTCGTTAAAGAACGGTTGGTCCCAGGCAAGTTCGACCCCCGGTAAGTCCGTGAGTTTATCCGCAAGATAGTGGGCTCTATCCCAGTTAATTTTCGCAAGCGATTTGAGCCCAGAAGGTCCTAAGGAGGCGAGATAGACGGTGGCAGCAAGGGCGTTTAACGCCTGGTTCGTACAGATATTAGAAGTGGCTCTTTCTCTTTTTATGTGTTGCTCCCTCGTCTGCAGAGCCATGACGTAGCCTTCATTTTCCTCTCGATCAACGGTCTTTCCAGAAACCCGTCCAGGCAGGTAACGGAGGTAATCCTTCCTGGTAGCAAAAAGACCCAGCAGCGGGCCTCCGTAATTAATCGGGTTACCCAGAGGTTGACCTTCTCCTACCACTATGTCAGCTCCAAAACTTCCCGGCGGCTCCATTAATCCGAGAGATATGGGATTAGAACTGACGATCAGGAAAGAATCATCCAGTTTCTCTTTGAGTCCACTTAGATCTTCAAGAATTCCCAGATAATTGGGGGATTGAACTACAAGCCCTGCAATAGAATCTTCGCTGGACATAATATCATTCAATTGGACCCTGTCTAACCGTCCGTTCTTAGCGCCGAGCTCGATGATCTGTTTTTCTTCCAGCGGTAGATAAGTTTCAATTACGTCTCTGTAGCGTGGATTCAGGGTCTCGCTCACGATAACTTTGTCTCTACCAAGATACTCCTGCGCCATTAGTACGGCCTCAGCCGCTGCAGACCCCCCATCGTACATGGAGGAGTTGGCAATATCCATGCCGGTTAATTCCGCAATTTCCGTCTGGAATTCGAACATCCAGGTGAGGGTGCCTTGACTAATTTCGGCTTGATAGGGAGTATAGGCAGTATAGAATTCGGATCTCCCTGTAACGTGGGATACTATCGAAGGGATGAAATGATCGTAAAGCCCGGCGCCAATTAAGTTTAATCGGTCGCCAGGCTTTTCGTTGGAATCAGCTATTTCGTCGACGGTTTCTTTTAACTCCAATTCCGTCTTTCCTGAACCGTCGACGAAACTCCGCTCAACCTTCAGCTCTTCCGGGATATCGGAAAACAATTCCTCAAGGGAATCGACACCGATATCCTCAAGCATTTCCCTCCTGTCACTCTCCGTCGAGGGTATAAAATCCATGAGGGACCCTGAAGCTAACTAGTTAATTTCTTAACAAGCTTTGACGCTGCTGCCGCGTCTGCCGCGTACCCGTCCGCGCCAATTTCATCCGCAAAGTCCTGAGAAACGGGCGCGCCACCAATAGCTACTTGTACCTGATCCCTTATACCTTCTTCTTCAAGTGCTTCAATAACTTCTGGCATGTGAGTCATTGTGGTAGTCAGCAATGCGGACATTCCCAGTACGTTTGCGTCGTTCTCCTTGATTGCCTCGACGAACTCCTCCGCCGGCGTTTCCGGACCGAGGTTAATGACCTCAAAACCAGCACCTTCAAGCATCATGCTAACTAGGTTCTGGCCGATGTCGTGTAAGTCTCCCTCTACGGTCCCCATCACTACAATACCAGCCGGCTCGACTCCTGACTCAGCCAGAAGAGGACGTAACAGATTCATGGCCCCTTTCATTGCCTCGGCGGAAAGCAACATCTCCGGCACGTACCTGTCGCCTGCTTCGTACTCGTCACCGACCTCGTCCATCGCTGGTACCAGGCCTTCGTTCAAAATTACTTCCGGATCCAGGCCTTCATCTATTGCCTTCTCCGTCAACTCTACCGTCTTGTCTTCATCCATATCAAATACAGCTTGACCTAACTCTTCCAGTAATTCGCTCATTCTAACAAAAACCTCCTCGATTTTTTTGCCTTTTCTGAGATCATTATATTCCTTGAAACTGCAGTTACAACCAATAAGGTGGGATATTTTATCCCACTGACCTGTGAGTCTGGACAATTCTAAGAATCAAATGAGTGATCCATCAGCTGGAATCCATCGGTTTTTGTTATTTTAATATTAATGTCATATGATACTTTTAGTTGAAAAGATCAATGAATTTTACCATAACCCCACCAAATTGATCCATTCAACTACAAGGAGGTGGGATAATGGTTCATTCAAAAAAGTATTTATACTACACTGTCGCGATTTCACTAATATCAGCTATCTCTTTCATAACCCTTCCAAAGGAGAACCAGGAGAAAATAG
>CAZYPS010000003.1:0-29220 GCA_964649445.1 uncultured Thermotogae bacterium
CAGTGTCACAAGTTGTGCGATAGAAAATATAGTGGTTGGGTGGGGGGATTTCAAGAGCCTATAACCGAAATACCGAAAATTGTTATTAGTTATCTTCAACCAAACCTCATCCCTGGCCAAACCTCATCCCTGGTGGACCAAATCTTTAATGTATAATCATTAAAAAGAATTCAAATGACCTCAGCCAAAGACAGAAAAATTAACGAAAAATATGTTTTACTCTTCTTTCTTCGTGGAGGCGGTATATTGAGGCCAGAGAAAAAACAAACAAACTTTGTCGAATTGATGCAGCCCATTTCCTCAGCTATAATTTTTTATCTATTAACAAAACGAGGTAAAGGAACAGACTACCAAAATATGAAACTAACTAGAAAAGAATTCATCAAATATCTTGGCACAACCACACTCGCGGCTATTACTGGTAATATAGCCTTCTCACAGTCAAAAAATTCAACTTTAACCGAGATGAAGGTAGCTTACCCCCCGACAATGGCTGCTCTGCCTCTCGCTAAGGGAGTCCAGCAAAAATTCTTCCTGGAGGATGAAGGGGTTACTCCGTTCCTGGACCAGGATATCGAGTTGTCTCTTATTCCCACCAAGGGACCCAGTGACGCAGCCAGGTTAGTCAGCGGAGATCGAGCGGACTGTGCAATAACCGGTCTTTCCAGCGCACTGTATGCTATCCAGGGAGCCGGTAATTTAAAAGTTACCTCTACCGCCTTTGACCCGAACGGATCCGGGAGACACTTTGGCCTAGTTACCGGTAATATGTACAACATTTCTTCCATGACTGACCTCGTAGAGGAATGGCTCGATAGCTCCGCAAGAAAATCTATTGTTCTCTCACTACGGCGTGACGACCATTACGCTACGGACCAATTACTGAAAAAATCGGGTTTTCAGGGGGATGATGAAATTCATTACGTGGATCAGGAAGATCTAATCTCTCGCCTGTATGGTCTACTCAACGGTAATTTTATTTCTACCGTTCTCCCGGAACCTCTACTAACCCTTGCTTTAGAAAATCCAGAATTTAGAGGATACCAGGCGGAACTCCTCAGTGACTATAGAGATTTAACCCTCCCGCCGTTCGTATTCGTATTCAACCAGAAAGTACTGGAAAGTAAACCTGAATTAGTCAATAAATTTTACAAAGGGTGGAACGCTGCTTTACAAGAGACAAACTCCAGCAGCAACCTCCAACTCCTGGACCTAACGACTCAAATAATTTCTGAGACTCTACCCAGTCTTCGTAATGCAATAGAGAACACAGAGCTCACTGAGGAGTTTGCGAGTTTATTTGAGATTCCCAGCTTTTCCAATCCCAAAAACTTAAATGAAGGTATCGTCGATTCCGTCCAGGATTGGGCAATTTCAAAAGGATACTTAAAAGAAAAAGTCCCTTTTGAAAAGGCATACGATGGAACCTCGGCATTACTGGCCGATGAACAAGAATGATAGAGATTTCCGAGCTCTCAATCGAATACGAATCGGACGATACTGGTGAAAAGGTAATTTCCGGACTGAATCTTTCAGTGGATAAAGGAGATAGCCTGGGCATAATTGGTCCTAACGGGTGCGGCAAAACCACTTTACTACATACGATAGCGGGCCTGCACTACAATTATTCCGGCTTACTTCAACTTGATACGCCCGAAGATAAAATCGCGTTGATCCTTCAAGATATTGGACTGTTGCCCTGGAAAACAATCTGGAAGAACGCGACTCTGGGATTGGACTTAGGCCGACAGGGAGATATAGACAATGTAGTGGATATCCTCAAGGAGCTAGATCTTTATTCTTACAGGGACAGTTTTCCATCTCAGCTGTCAGGAGGCCAAAAGAGAAAACTTGGACTTGCCCGGGCTCTGGCCGTCGATCCCGAAATATTGTTGATGGACGAACCATTCGTTTCTCTCGACGAATTTACCCGGGAAAGTCTGCAGGACAGGGTTTTAAATCTCTGGCAGGCGAGAGACCTGACGATGGCCCTCGTCTCCCACGACATGGAAGAAGCAGCTTTTCTCGGACAAAATATAGCCGTTCTTTCCCGTGCTCCCGCAAACGTCAAAAGTGTTATTAAAAACGAAAATATGGGAACGCGCGACTTTCGCCGGAGTGAGGAGTTTTATCAAATAGTTAAAAAAACCAGGCAGGAACTACCATGAGAAAAGATCTGGTTAGATACGGTATAAGCTTTATAGTTATGATACTCCTATGGTGGCTGGCGAGCATCACTGTAGATTTTGCGCTTTCCGGCCCCAAGAGCTCTGTACTTCCTGGCCCGGTCAGTGCTTTTACCACGTTATATAATCACTGGGGATCAATTTGGCCCAACTTTGTCCGTAGTGCCGTTCGCCTTATAATTTCTCTAATTGCAGCAATTACATTAGGGGCTACAGCGGGATTAATAATAGGGTACGAGGACAAGGTGAACAGGTTTATTACGCCGTTGCTCTATATAGTCTATCCAGTCCCCAAAATCGTATTTCTTCCCGTTATCCTGATTCTATTTGGACTGGGTGATATTTCTCGGGTTATCTTCATTTTCCTGGTCGCAGTTTTTCAGGTCACAATTAGTGCCCGCGACGCTGCTAAGAATATTTCTCCCCAGTGGATAAAAGCAGTAAGGAGTTCCGGGGGCAATAAGCTCCAAATTTACCGTCACGTAGTGATTCCCGCAACGCTTCCCAGTGTTTTGAGCAGCGCCCGTATTAGTATTGGTCTCGGTATAGCCGCTTTATATCTCGCGGAATTGTCTTACACTAATGCCGGCCTTGGTTACTATATCAACAACTCCTGGAAAGTATTCGCTTATTCCGACGTATTTGCAGGTATTCTAGCTTTCGCCGCTCTGGGATTAGGATTGTACGTGATTATTGAAACACTGGAAAGAGGGCTTTGCAGGTGGAAACATCTCGATCAATAAAGAAAAAGAGGAAGCCAAAAAATGAATGATAGGGATCTTCTACTTTACAAAGGCAAAGACAGCGACAGGGCTGACGAGGTTTCCCGGACAATTAAGAACTGGTGTGGAGATCACGGTGTGTCTCTCAGGGAAGTTTCGAACCAGGAAGATATCGAAGAAAAAGCAGAAAAAAGCGATGGAAAAACAGTACTTCTTAGCCTCGGTGGTGATGGCACCTTTCTTCAGGCGGCTGACCTGATAGCCCCTTACAGAATACCTATCCTGGGGATCAACCTCGGCAAGCTCGGGTTTTTGACGGGTCTGGATGCAACCGATCTCGATCAGAACCTGAGCCGGGTGTTTGAAGGAGGGGCTTCAGTCAAGAAACTGGCCCGTCTTCGCTGCTCCCTAAACTTCGTTGAATCCGAGGAAAACTCCGTCTTCACGGCTCTGAACGAAGTCGCCATAACTCGGGGAAGCGCAAAAGGACTGGCGGAAGTCGTACTATATCTGAACTCAAAAAAAGTAGCTACCTACCCGGGCGATGGTCTCATAGTATCTACACCTACTGGTTCTACCGCTTACTCTTTATCCTGTGGAGGGCCACTAATTACCCAAAATACCTCCGCTTTCAGCATAACACCTCTTAACGTGCATAAACTTGGACTCAGGCCGATAATCTGTTCAAATGAAACTGAAATATCCATCAAGACAAAAACTCCTGTCTCGATTCAGATAGACGGGAGAGATATTGGGAATCTAAGAAAGAACAAATTTATAGAAATCGCCGAATCAGACACACCTACGTTAATGCTTGTCCCTGATTTCCGGAGCAATTTTTTCGAAACCGTTAGAAACAAACTCAACTGGGATAAAGACAGGGGCTCCAGAAGTCAGAGCAGGTAACATTTCTCGGATTGTACCTCTTTTTTCTGTTGACTTAACTACCCAGTCTAGTTATTATGAGATATATGAACTGGGTTATCGCGCTCACAATTTTCTTCATAACGTATATAGTCCTGTTTTCGGAAAAAATTGACCGGACAATAATAACTCTGGCCGGTGCATTGGCCATCCTCCTATCCGGTCTTGCCCTGGGATTCTATACTCAGCCCGAGGCCTTCGAAGCAATAGATTTCGATACAATAACGCTTGTCCTGGGGATGATGATTATGGTCGGTACAATCCAGAGGACCGGGCTAATTGAGTACCTCTCGATAATTATAGCTCAAAAAAGCAAGGGTAGGGTATGGTTACTTTTGCTGGGATTGGGTGCGTTTACCGCTGTAGCTTCAGCTGTCCTGGATAACGTGACAACCATGGTCATTGTCGTACCTACCACACTATCGATCACCGACCTGCTCGGACTTTCGCCTATACCATTTCTCATCTCTGAATCCATGCTATCGATCGTTGGAGGATTGTCTACCTTAATCGGTGACCCTCCTAACATAATAATCGGATCAGCTGCAAACTTGAGTTTTACCCAGTTTGTCACCCGCCTGGGTCCGATTGCGGTGGTTATATGGTTCTTATCGGTTCTCTACTTCTGGCTTAAATTTAACAAAACTATGCCATCGACCGTAGAACAGAGACAGGCACTAGAGGAAATGGACCCGGGAAGAACAGTCGAAGACTGGAACGACGTGAAATGGGCTTCCGGGGTTATGATAATAGTCATAGGGCTATACCTGGCACACGGAATGATCGGTCTACAACCTCAGACCGTTGCCTTCATCGGAGCTACACTTGCACTGCTTCTAATAAGACCGGATGTTAGTGAGACACTCGCAAACGTAGAGTGGAGCGTTCTGTTATTTTACGCCTCGCTATTTGTTTTAGTAGGTGGACTTGAACAGGTGGGGATAATTCATCAAATAGCCCGAGAATTCGGGGTCGTGGCCGAGAACTTCCCTTTGCTCGCACCATTGATCCTTGTATGGCTAGCGGGAATTTTATCCGGAATAATTGACAATGTTCCACTCACCATTGCCCTAATACCGGTAATACAGGGGCTCGGCAGCATACACGGAATACATCTGTCTTCTTATTGGTGGGCACTCGCCCTTGGTGCCGGTCTTGGCGGTATAAGTTCTCCGATCGGATCATCTGCAAACGTAATTACCGTGTCACTTAGCGAAAGGACGGATAATCCCATCACCTTTACAAAGTGGATCAAGGTCGGTGTGCCTTTGACGGTTCTCAACCTGACGCTGGCCAGTATTTTTCTGTTTTTCGGGATGCAACTAGGTTATATGTAGTGGTTTAATAAAGTTGTCCCAAACGGAGGCGGATTGATATGAGCCCCGAACTCCTTATTTCCGCCCTGATATTCGTCGGGACATATATTGTCATTCTTACCAACAAAGTGGAAAGGTCGCTTGCCGCCGTTACCGGGGGAGCTTTAATGGTGGGAGCGGGTCTCGTTTTTGGGTTCTATAACGAAAGAGAGGTAATAACAGAAGCGATCGACTGGAATACACTCGGGCTCCTGCTTGGTATGATGATCGTTGTCGGGATATTGAAGGATACCGGTTTATTCGAGACCCTCGCCATCTGGGCAGCGAAACTCTCACGTGGCGATTATTTTTATATGATACTCTTGTTCGGTCTACTCGCCGCGACACTATCTACAACTATCGACAACGTCACGACGATACTGCTGGTCGCACCTATCTCAATGTCGATAAGTTCCGTCCTGGGGATTGACCCGAAGCCGATATTAATCACACAGGGACTTTTCGCAAATATCGGGGGAGTAGCTACGCTCATTGGGGACCCACCCAATATCATGATATCAACCGCCGGAGGATTAAGTTACCTGGATTACATCTACAACCTGGCCCCCACGGTCATAATATGTACCACGGTCACGGTGATCGTATTTAAATTCATATTTTCCAGGAAAACTCGCCAGGAAAATAAGAAAATTCACCGGGAAGCCTTAAACAACATATTAGAAAGACAACCGTCAAAGGAGATATCTAACTGGAGCCTGTTGGGTAAAAGCCTAATGACCCTAAGTTTTATAATAGTCCTATTTATACTTCATAGCACATTATCTATTACTCCCGCCACTGTCGCTTTGGGAGGAGCCGCTCTAATATTAATCCTGGCCCGACCTGACATGAGCGAGATCCTCGATCGAGTCGAGTGGCGCACTTTGCTCTTCTTTGCCGGTCTATTTGTCGTTGTTCACGGAGTTGGAAATACCGCCTTACTAACAAAAGCTGCCCAGGGAGTACTCCGCTTAACCCAGGGAAACCTCTTGCTATCAGCACTCACCATCTTGTTTTTATCCGCCATAGGATCCGGACTGGTTGACAATATCCCTCTTACTGCCGTGATGCTTCCGATTATTGGAACTCTCTCGGCAAATTTACCCGGCGAATCAAATATTCTTTGGTGGGCTCTAGCTTTTGGGACTGGCTTCGGAGGTAATGCCACTTACATAGGATCACCCGCAAATGAGATGATCGTCTCGCTCAGCGAGGATCACCACGAGCCTATTAGCATGAAATACTGGTTAAAGTATGGAACTGTAATAACCTTAATAACCACTTTGATTGCAGGAGCCATTATATCCATCCAGATAGTTACCCCTGCTAGCTTGCCATTCTTCCCGACTTAAATTGTTAGATTTTTGTAAGAACGATAAAGCCAGCTAGCCCTACACCCAATAGAAATGCTCCGAGTGAATGTTTCTTTTCTGAATCTCTGACTTCCGGGAGGAGGTGTGAGGCAGAGACGTAAATCAATACCCCGGAAACAAACCCAAGCATCAAACCGGTACTGGAAGTTCCTAACTTTTTTACAAAAGGATAAGCTACAAAAGCTCCGATCGGTGTAGTAAGCGCCGCAATCAAGAAGGCGTAAAACATAGCGGACTTTTTCTGGACTTCTCCTTTCAAAAGGGTGGTGTAAGTAATTATGCCCTCGGCAAATTCATGAACTACCAACCCTATCCCGGTCATTATTCCAATTAGAACGGACGCTTCGAACGTCACCACGTAAATTACGCCATCGACGAGCGAGTGGATAGCTATCCCTTCTACTGCAGTCACGCCGAACGCGAGCGGTTCTTCTTTGGTCTGGTGTCGGATTAATTTATTGCTGAAAACCATGAACAGGAAGCCGGCCAGAGCTAGAAACCCGGCATTGTTTGATTTCTCCAGCGCATCTGGAAGAGCAAGCATTAGGGGTGTAGAAATTAACATGCCTGCGGCGAAACAAATGAAATACGATTTTGTTCTTTTCGCCCAGTCTTTAAACTGGAAGATTGTCAATATCCCCAAACTATTGACCAGGGCAGCAGAAATCGCAAAACCCGCTATCCAGATAAAAGTATTATTTTCCATATTTCCACCAGGTACAGGAGGAGTTGATTATACTCATAATCCGGTTTGCATTATAAATTCTACTGTGAGAAGTGAATTAACAGCCCCTGAATAATTCCTCGGGCAATTGACTCACGGTAGCTCGAATTTGTAAGTCTTTCCCGTTCGGAAGGTGAGGTGAGGAAACCCACTTCCACCATAGCTGATGGAATTTCCGTATACCTTGTATAGAGGCGTTGATACCTGAGACCTCTATCGCTCGCACCAGTTCGGCCTACGATTGATTCCTGGATCGTCGTAGCCATATTCCAGCTCTCACTCCCTTGACCTCGGGTCCTATCGAGGATCGTTTCTATCCCGTTGACACCAGGATCCCGGAACGAATTAGCCTGAACTGATAGGTAACCGGCGCTACCCTTCTCTTCCGCCAACTCCAGCCGGTCCAGCAGAGGAACGTAATCGTCAGAAGTTCTCGTAAAAACAAAATCCAGGGAAGGATGTTCTTCGCCAAGCTCCTTAACCTTCAGGGCGATCTGCAGATTGACGCTTTTTTCCTTGACACCAGAAACAACTGAGCCTGGATCGTAACCACCGTGACCCGCGTCTATCGTAATTTTAGTCGGTGAACTCCGTATTGACCTCCCGGGTGATGTACCGGATGGCGTTAACAAAAAAAGAATAATTACAGAAGCAAAAACCGATTTAATTATATTTGATAACATTTTTAATATTTTACTCTATTAAACCTTAAGCACACGGACAGGTGTCGGAAAAACTGATGTAAACGGTTACTCTTTTAATTTCTCACCAGGCCTACGGACCGTATTTCCAGGGCAATATTCGAGTTTGAAAAATACAGTTGAACATGGTTTCAGGAAAGAAATAACTTCACGCTCTTTCTATTAGCGGCTTTCCTTTAACGTATAACAGGGTTCAGCAGTTCAGCACTCAATTAAGGAGTTATGATAACCTGCGATGATTGACGTTATCGAAAACTCCACGTTAAGTGCAAGTTATATTCCAGTCTATTTATTTCTAATTGGAAGTCTTGAATTCTGCCTATAACCCTCACTTATGGCTTATCCTGCAAGATTCCCGTCGAGTTTTCTGGGGTAACTAAACCTATTCCCCAACCAGGTAGACCTTTTTCACCTCAGTTTCGGAAGTTATCCTTTCTGAATACTCTCTCCGGGAGTCGCCGGAGAAGTTCAGGATTAATTCTCGACCCTCCGGGAGAGAAGTCATGGACAGCTTTTCGGTTACAACTGGAATATCAATCGAAGTTTCTCTCAAAATATCAAAATCTTTTTTACTTATCTCCTTAATCTTTGGCCTGTAATTGTAGTAAGTGGGCTCTGCTTTCTTTTCCTCCTCCTTGAAAGACTCTGTAACTATCCTCTCCAGAAAATCCATCATTGACTCAGGTTCCGGAGGACTCCCGGGAAACTTTGTTATCGCTCCTCCCTCCCGTAATAGATCTGGGTCAGGAGGATAAAATACGTACGTAGTAGGAGTGCCTTTTACATCTAATCCCGAAGCCAGTTGCATATTAGTTACCTCACCCTGGCCCGGCAATTCGATTTTAAAAGTTTCGTCAACAGTTACCAGCGAAAGTACAAAATGATTATTTAAGGTCTTCCTCACTTCCGGATCTGAAAGTATCTCGGCCTTGAACTCCTGACAGTGGGGACACTCAGCTGAAACAAACGAAAATACTAGCTGTCGGTCCAGTATCCTCGATAGCTTAAGCGCTTCTTCAAAGGGATAATTATCGGCGATTTGTTCAGTTTGCTCTCCGGAAGCTAAAAAAGCCGTTGTCAACAAAAGTAAAACCAAAACTGATATAATGTATTTTTTCACGTTTACTCACTCCATTGAAGCGTATTAGTCTACGTTAGGAATTATAGCGCAAACCCAGGGTCTGACCAACTACCAAAAAGTTACACCCGTATTTGGAAGGAACTTCTTTCCCGACAGCGGGAACATTACTGCTTAGAACTGCTCGATAACTGATTATGAGAAAATCACTGCCATTCCTTTACCGACTGGATTTCGCCATCTCCATCGTGTAAAATACTTTTGACCTAAAATTTTATTACCAGCCAGTCCTTTAACACTCCACTATAAACTTTTAGGGATAAGTGATTTAAAATGGGAGAGAAAAATCTGTTTGTCGAAACTTGGGGCTGCCAGCTAAATCACCACAGGTCGGAGAAATTAACAGGTCACCTCAGCAATTACGGCTATACGCTCGTGGACGAAATAACTGAAGCTGATCTAATAATATTTAACACTTGTGCAGTCAGGGATAAATCCGAGGAAAAAGTTCGTGGTAGAATTGGCCAAATAAAAGACCAGCGAAAGGACGACAGTATTCTGGGAGTAGGTGGTTGTATGGCCCAGCATCTCGGAGGAGATCTATTTTCCCAAACGGGTGGAGTCGACTTCGTGTTTGGAACATCGAATCTTGGCGAAATCCCGGATCTAGTAAATCGCGCCAAACAGGCTGGAACAGTAGCATCTATCCCTAAACCAAGCGGTTTCGAAAACCTACCCGTATTACGAAAATCCAACTATTTTGCCTGGGTAACGATCGCTGAAGGTTGTTCAAACGCCTGTTCTTACTGCATAGTTCCTCAGGTTCGCGGTTCGTTACGCAGTAGACCTCCGGATAAAATCATCGAAGAAATCGAACAACTCGCGAAGGATGGTTATAAGGAAGTCCAATTGCTCGGGCAAAATGTAAATGCCTTCGGCAAGGATATTGAAACCGACGAAGTGAACTTTGCCTGGCTCCTTGAGCGTGCTGCAAGTACGGGAATCCCCCGAATTAGCTTCACCACTCCTCATCCGGCCGACATTGACAGTGAAACTTTGGCCGTATTAAACGAGAACCCAAACATCGTCCGCCATCTCCACCTCCCATTGCAATCCGGATCGAACAGGGTTCTGAAAATTATGAACCGAAACTATACGAGGGAAGAGTACCTTGAAATAGTAGAAAAAGCCCGTGAAGTTGATCCACTAACAAACATCACGACGGATATTATCGTCGGACATCCTGGAGAAACCGAAGAGGATTTCAGAAAAACACTTGACGTAATTGAACAGGTCAAGTTCGGCTCTATCTACGTTGCTAAGTTCTCTCCTCGACCAGACACCAGAAGTTCATCCATGGACGATGAGGTACCCAGAACTGAGAAAAAGCGGCGCCTAAAAGCAGTACTGGACAAACAAAATGAGTGCTCGAAAGAATACGATAAGAAGTTTATCGGAAAAACGGTAGAGGTTCTAGTAGAAGGAGAGGCCAGAAAGGATGACAAAATGTATGGAAAGAACGAATTCCGTAAAACCATCGAATTCGAAGGAAACAAATCCATGATTGGAAAACTTAAAAAAGTAAAGCTTGATTCCCAGAACTCCGGCAGGTTAGTCAATTCCCCCGACCAAAGGAGTGGAGCTCAAAAAGAAACCATAAAAGGCTAGATATTTATGTCTTTGAAGCATAAAAACCCAGAACCCAATCATTAAAACCAGGTGTTTCGCCTTACTTAACCCGATCTTTAGTAATGGGTTATAATGTTCTGTTATGCTATTTCTAGCCAATTTCGGAATAATTGGGAATTAAATCCAATATTCTGAAGTTGTTTCCCTCCTACGTTAAGTTAGGGGGTTTACCTGGTTCTGGTTAAATATTGAAGAAAGGAGTGTAAAAATGATTCTAACCATCACGTTAAACCCGGCTTACGACCTAATTTACTGGGTAAAAGAAATAGAGCAAAGAGGAGAAACTCAGCTTTCCCGGGCTTTTCGCACGCATTCAAGTGCAGGCGGTAAGGGGATTAACGTTTCGATTTATCTAGCCAGCGTAGGAGTTGAAAACATCTCAATGGGGTTAATTGGCGGACACACCGGCAGAACTATAAAACGTTCGCTTAGAGAAGAAGGGATTATAACTAACTTCACCTGGATATCCGAGGAAACGAGAAGCAACGTGGCAATACTCAAAAAAGGGCAGGAGGATAACCCCATCGAGATAAATAGTGAGGGGCCGGAGATATCCGACCGTGTACTGGAGCAGTTCATGGAACAATACGAAACGATGTTGAACCGGGTCTCCTGTGTGGTAATGTCTGGTAGCCTTCCCCCGGGAGTACCAAAGAGTTACTACGGGGAATTAGTTAACAGAGCTAAAGAGAAGGATATTAGGACGGTAGTAAATACCGGGGGAGAATATGTCAGGCCTGCCGCTGAAGCTGGACCTTTCCTGATAAAGCCAGATATTCGGGAAAGTAAAGAAGTAATGGGCGAAAAATTAACTACCAGCCAATCCATTATCGATGTGGGGCGGAAGATGCTGGACTCGGGCACGGAATATGTGCTACTCTCCCACGGCCTAACGGGGGATATACTGGTTAGCAAAGATAAAAACTGGGAACTCGAAGCTAGCAGGGACGAATTAACCGTCCGGAACCGGGTTGGAGCTGGTGATAGCTTGATCGGAGGTATAATCCACCAGTTAGAAGAAGGTAAACCAGTCCCAGAGGCAGTTAGATACGGGCTAGCAGCGGGAATGGCCAGTGTCGAGGCTTATGAAAAAATATGCCGAGATACCTCGCTTGTCCAGGCACAGCTTGAAGAAATTACGTTAAACGAACTGGGTGACTCGTTGCAATGAGAGTCAAGGATATAATGACGAAAGATTTGACCGCTGTAAGAGAGAACCAGTCCTTGAAAGCGCTAATATACTTGCTGGAAAAAAGCGAACTTTCAGGAGTCCCGGTTATCGACAAGCAAGGGACCGTAGTCGGGTTCATATCGGAAAGAGACGTCATACAGGCGGCTCTACCTAACTACTTCGAGATGTTGAGAACCGCTTCGTACTTACCCGACATCAATCAACTTTCGCGAAGACTGGAAGAGATAAAAAGTGATCCTGTGTCAGAGTATATGGTCAAGGATGTAGTTACTGTAGATGAAGACGAAGAGGATATTCACGTAGCGGATTTAATAATCAGGAATGAACTAAACCGGGTACCTGTAGTTAACGAAGACGGCATGCTTGCCGGAATAGTCCAGAGAATCGATTTACTTGGTGCATTATTATAAGAAGGAGAACTATTAATGAAACTTAGCAATTATTTCCTCCCGACTCTTAAAGAAACTCCGGCGGACGCGGAAATGGAAAGCCATAAGCTGATGTTAAAGGCGGGACTTATTCGCAAAGTTACCGCGGGAGTCTACGACTACCTCCCGCTCGGGTTCAAGGTCCTCAAGAAAATCGAAGAAGTCGTACGAGAAGAGATGAACAATGCTGGAGCACAGGAGATAAAATTACCCATTATTCAGCCCGCGTTACTCTGGAAAGAAAGTGGTCGATGGGACGATTTCGGTCCCGAGATGTTTAAGCTAACCGACAGGAAGGACCGCCAATTTGCTCTGGGCCCAACCCACGAGGAAATAATAACGGACATGGTTAGAAACGAGTTAAACTCCTACAAGGATTTGCCACTGACTCTATTTCAAATTAACGACAAGTACCGGGACGAAATCAGGCCCCGTCACGGCGTGATGAGGTCGAGAGAATTCCTCATGAAAGACGCTTACAGTTTTCATGAGACTCAGGAAAGTCTTGACGAAACGTACGAACGGATGTACGATACCTATGCCCGGATCTTCGACCGTTTGGGGCTGGATTGGGTTGCAGTAGAGGCTCCCACCGGAGTAATGGGGGGCAGCTACTCCCAGGAATTCATGGCTCTGGCGGACGAAGGTGGAGAAGAAATAGTTGTCTGTGATAGTTGCAATTACTCGGCCAACATCGAAATAGCTGAATACGAAGTCTCGAAGAAGGTTGACGGAGATAACCCGGCTGAATTAAAGGAAGTAGAGACGCCAGGTATGGAAACAGTCGAAGAAGTAGCGGATTACCTCGGTATACCCAATCAGAAAGTAGTAAAAACATTTATCTACAGGACCGACGACGGATTGGTAGCAGCTCTGGTCGGAGGGGAAGACGACATAGAAGAAATGAAGCTGGCCAATCATCTGGGAACGAAAAAAACAGAAATGATTTCTTCGCAACAGAAAATCAGAGAGATAACTGGAGCGAATTTTGGATCCATCGGACCGGTGGGTCTTGATGACGACATACCCGTCTACGCTGATTTAGACGTTAAATCTTTGACTAATTTCACCGTAGGCGCAAACAAGAACGGTTATCACCTGACTAATGTAAACTGGGAAAGAGATATCGAAGATGCCAATTTCATCAATCTAAGAAGAGTAAGAGAAGGAGACAACTGTCCTGAATGTGGAGACAAACTGGAGTTAAACAAGAGCATTGAAGTAGGTCAATTATTCCAGCTGGGAACCAAGTATTCGAAAAGCCTTGATGGTAAATTTCAGGACAAAGAAGGTAACCTAAACCCATATATTATGGGCTGTTATGGAATTGGCATAAGTCGCCTGATTCCTGCTGTAATTCAGCAAAATTATGACAGCCAAGGAATTAACTGGACTGACGAGGTCTCTCCGTTTTCCGCGGAACTCATAGTCCTGGGCTCAAAAGGAGAAGATGCTTTCAAGCTTGGCAAAGACCTGTACGAAGCATTAAAAAGTCACGACTTTGACGTTTTGCTCGATGATAGGGAAGCCAGCCCCGGTGTCAAATTCAACGATTCGGATTTAGTGGGAGTCCCGGTTAAAATAATAATTGGCCCAAGGGGGTTGGAAAAAGGAGTTCTTGAAGTGGAGACCAGATCAGGAGATAAAGAAACTATAGACCTTGAACCCAGGGGAACTGAACAGATTGCAGAAAAGTTAGGAGAAAAAATCAAGTCCCTAAAATAATTTCAGTTTTCACCAACTAGAATAATTCCTCAGGAATAAGGACGGATTTGTTTATAATAACCAAAAAATTTAGGAGGAGTTTAATAGGTAGATGAACCGAACCCAAGTTTCTGTTATTGTCCCCGCTTATAATGAAGCGGAAAGGATCAAATCCGTATTAAAAGCTATTAACAATGCCGAGTTGGTTGACCATATTATAGTCGTTAATGATGGTTCAACGGATCAGACCGCTGAAAAAGTTCGAGAAAGTCAAACAGAAGTAGAGTTGATAAACCTTGACTATAACAGGGGCAAAGCTACAGCATTATCTCAAGGTGTGGACTCAGCTCCAACTCGAACAATTATGTTTCTCGACGCTGATCTCATCGGGCTAGAATCAGAACACGTTGACGAAATGATCCGAACCTACAAGCAGGACGACTTTGACATGGTAATCGGCGTATTTCACAAAGGACGGCTAAATACGGATTTATCGCAAAAAATAAGCCCACACCTTTCGGGTCAGAGAATACTTTCCGTCGATCTCTGGAATAAACTGGACGAATCAAAAGCCCAGGAATTCGGAGTCGAAATGGCCCTCACGAAGCTGTCTCTGGCGGAAAATTTATCCACAACAAGGGTAAAATTGACCGGAGTCACTCACGTGATGAAAGAAGAAAAACGGGGATTCACCGAGGGGATAAAGTCCCGGTTAAAGATGTATAAAAACATCATCAAAACAACATTTACCCCGACAAGGCTAAATAAGTAAACGGCGAACTTCGGGACGATTGGACTCGACTCCGGAGTACAACCGTAACATCAATGAGGTTGTTCTATTGACAAATGCTTTACCTTCATCTATAATCATTTTGTAAATTAATCAATTCGCCGTCCCGAATCCCTTCATTATAAAGTATTTTCTAAAAAGATATTTTATTATCTGGTTATGGTCGATTATTGCAGCGGAAGGAAACATGGATAGTTTAAAAAAACCTATAGTCGGGAAACGTCTGCTTTTAAATTATTACCTGAAGGGGCTACCAAAAACTACCCAGCAGGATACTTAGTTTAGAATATTAGGTTTTAATACCATTATCTGGAGTGGCAGGATTTGTATATTGGTGTATCTTTCCCAGGAATCTCGAACTCATCAAGCTTCGATGCACGGAAATTCGGTAGAATATTTGAATCTTCCCCGGACCAATAAAAAGTATGATCAAACACAACACCTACGGGAAACTCCCGGACCAGGAAATAGAACTTTACGAATTTTTGAGGTGAGTTAATTGAAATTAAAAGAACTCAAAGAAAAAAATCTGGATGAACTAAAAGAAATAGCAGAAGATTACGATATTAAGCTGAACTCGCAAAACAAAGAAGGACTGATCTACTCGATACTGGAGGCGGAGGCCGAGGAACAGGGGCAGGGTTTCTCCGAAGGTATTCTTGGTATTCTACCGGACGGGTATGGATTTTTGAGAGACAAAACGTTTCTGCCTGGAAAAAACGATATTTACGTCTCACCCTCACAAATAAAACGTTTTGGACTCAAAAACGGAGACAAGGTACTGGGGCAGACACGCCCTCCTAAGAATGACGAACACTACAAGGCATTACTCAAGGTCGTCGCAATCAACGACTCTCCCCCGGACGAAATCAGGGATAGAACTGAATTCAAGTATCTTACCCCCCTCCACCCGAAACAGCGGTTAAAACTTGAGCACGACTCCAACGATACTTCCACCAGGATAATAGATCTTTTCGCTCCCATTGGTAAAGGCCAAAGAGGTTTGATCGTTTCACCTCCGAAAGCGGGAAAAACGACTTTAATAAAAAAGATAGCAAACGGTCTGGCTGCAAACCACCCGGAAGTTGAACTCATAGTCCTATTAATAGACGAACGCCCGGAAGAGGTCACCGATATAAGGAGATCAATAAACATGGGCAAGGTAGTCGCGGCAACGTTTGACCAGGAACCAAAACATCATACCGAGGTTGCCGAACTAGTAACGGACAATGCAAAAAGACTTGTAGAATCCAAGAAGGACGTCGTAATCCTGATGGATTCCATTACTCGGTTAGCCAGAGCTTACAACCTTTCCGTCGACCAGAGTGGCAAACTTCTTTCAGGTGGTATTGACCCGGCAGCGCTCTATAAACCCAAAGAATTCTTTGGAGCTGCCAGGAACATCGAAGAAGGTGGGAGTTTAACGATAATAGGAACTGCACTGGTAGAAACAGGAAGTAAGCTTGACCAGGTCGTATTCGAAGAATTCAAAGGAACGGGTAATATGGAACTCGTACTGGACAGAAAACTCGCAAACAGGAGAATATATCCTGCTATAGACATGGAACAAACAGGTACAAGAAAAGAGGATCTCCTGTTGAGCGAATCCAAGCTGAACAAACTCAGAATTCTCCGTAAGATGATCGGAGAGATGGATGGCAACCAGGAGGCCCTGGAATTTATTAAGAAGAAAATAGAAGCTACCGAGGATAACGATCAGTTTCTTGAACTCATGCGCAATGGTTAAATGACAGAAAAACTTATCATCCAAGGGGGAGAGACTCTAGAGGGAAAACTAGAAATAGCGGGGGCAAAGAATTCCGCCCTCCCCCTTTTAGCAGCTACTTTACTCAGCGACAAGGAAGTTCTCCTCGAAAACGTTCCCGAGCTAGATGACGTTAGGACCATGCTCAATATGGTCAGGGAACTCGGGAAGGAAGTGACAAAAACCGGACCCAGTACCGTCAGGATAGCTGGATCAGTCTCATCCAACCAGGCCCCGGAAGAACTGGTAAGAAAAATGAGGGCCTCTTTCCTTGTCCTAGCCCCACTAGTGGCAAAAACCGGTAGAGCCGAAGTGCCTTTACCCGGTGGTTGTAACATAGGAACAAGACCGGTAAATCTCCATCTGGAAGGTCTGGAAAAGCTTGGCGTAAGTATCACTCAGGATGATGGGAGGATTGTTGCCGAGAGGGACAACTTACGGGGCAACGATATCTTTCTCGACTACCCCTCCGTAGGGGCAACCGAACAACTTTTAATGGCCGCAGTGGGAGCAGAGGGCGTCACAACAATATATAACGGAGCCCAGGAACCGGAGATCCAGGATTTATCACTTTTTCTGACCGAACTCGGTGCGGATATTTCACTTAATGGTTCTATCCTCACCGCAAATGGAGGAAAAAAATTAGGTAGAGGGGAATACGAGGTACTATCCGACCGAATAGCTGCCGGCACGTATATGATTGCGGGCGCCGCGACGGGAGGAAGGGTTAAAATCGAATCGGTCGATCCAGCTTCCATCAAACCTCTTAGTCTAAAGCTCAAAAAAGCAGGGGTAAAAATTGAAGAAAACGAATCTTCGATCCTGGTGGAAAATCAAAGTAGGCCGGGTAATCTGGAAGTAATCACGTTACCGTTCCCCGGTTTTCCAACTGACCTTCAGGCCCCAATTACTGCTTTGTTAACTCTGGCAAAAGGTAAAAGCGTCATAAAGGAGACAGTTTTCGATAGCAGATTCGGACATGTAGCGGAACTAAGTAAGATGGGTGCGGATATTTCCGTCACAAACTCCAATACTGTACTCGTGGAGGGAAAGAAGCTTTTGCGCGGGACAGATGTAGAGGCAACTGATATACGAGCGGGGGCTGCGCTGATAATTGCCGGCCTGGCAGCAGAGGGTAAAACTGTGGTCTCAGGAATGAACCACATTGACAGGGGGTATAGCCAGTTCCAGAGTCATCTGAAATCTCTCGGGGCGAAAGTAGAGAGGGTCTGTGAAGATGAATAAGGACGAATTGAATCTAATAGAAGACAGAGTTGGTAAAAGGGCGAGAATTAAGGCGAAGGAACGGGCAATTCTCGTCGGCGTCGACCTAATGAATTTTTCGGAGGATGAAAACCTCTGGTCTACGGAAGAATCCCTAAAAGAGCTGGCCTCACTTGCCAAGACGGCGGGAGTAACGATAGTCAACAAGATAATCCAAAAGAGGGGTAAACCGGACCCAAAGTTCTACATAGGAAAAGGTAAGGTAGATGAGATAAAAAAACTTGCCAGGGAGAAAGGAGCTCAAGTAATCCTGTTTAATGACGAACTAAGACCCGCACAGTCCAGAAATTTAGAAGAGAATATTGGTGCAAAGATCGTCGACAGAACCCAGTTGATCATGGATATATTCGCCCAACGCGCTCAAACCAAAGAAGCCAAACTCCAGGTCGAGCTGGCACAGTACGAATACCTGCTTCCTCGATTGAGGGGCTGGGGTGAGTCCCTAGAGAGACAGGCAGGTGGCATAGGTACCCGTGGTCCCGGTCAGACCAGACTTGCCAGAGATAGGGAAAAGGTACAGCGAAGGATAGATTCTATTCGTGCTAAACTAAAAGAAGCTGAGAAAGAACTGGACGTAAGAAGGAAACGGAGGATAGAAAGCAACTTACCCATAGTGGCACTTATAGGCTATACCAATACGGGCAAAACCACGCTTCTGAATAGTCTAACGGATTCTGAAGGATTTAAGGAGGACAAGCTTTTCGCCACCCTGGATCCCCTTACGAGAAAATTTGAGCTTCCGGATCGACGTAATATTCTCCTCACGGACACAGTAGGCCTGATCCGAAAACTTCCCCACCAGTTAATTCCCGCTTTTAAATCTACGTTGAAATCTGCCAAATCCGCCGATCTCCTACTAAACGTCATGGACGCTAGCAACGGAAAACTCGAGGCCAGATGGCAGACCGTAAACGGGATTCTTAACGATGAAATATTTGACGAGGACGAGAAAAGACCTCCTATGATAAATGTGATAAACAAGATTGACCAGCTTAAACCCGGGCGCGAACTCGAATCTCTCACAAGCGGTATAGAAAATTCTGTGGCAATCTCTGCTCAGGAAGGGGACAACCTGGACAAATTAAAAGACCTGATAGCGAGAGAACTCGGCAATGAGGTCAAGGAAATTAAACTACATCTTCCCTACGACAAAGCAGACCTTCTCGACTGGCTTCACAAAAACGGAGAAGTTAAGACTGAAGAATATAAAGGGGAAGAGATCTACATAGTAGGAAAAATTGAACAACATCTCCTGTCAGAACTCAAGCACGAACTGACGGACGGCGAGTTGGAAGAAGTAATATAAAAGATCAGCTTTCATTCTCAACTACTTCTATCTCGTCTTCGTCGAATTCCTCGATTTCCTCCTCCGAAAGCTTTACTCGTATCGTCTCCTTTTGCACGTTTCTCTTGATCACTTCACCTTTCCCTTTTGGAGATTTAACCTCACTACCCTTTTCGGGCAATTCTTCTAAATGTTCCACGTAATCTTCCAGTTCATACTGCAAACAACAGGTCAATCTTCCGCATACTCCCGTTATCCTTTCCGGTGAGACAGATATTCCCTGCTTTTCAGCGAAGTCCATAGGAACCGGGCCGGGATCGTAGAGGAAGCGTCTACAGCAGAGCTCCTGACCGCAGTGACCTCTACCTCCCAGTATAGATGCTGCCTCTCGGGGGCCCACCTGTTCAAGCTCTATCCTCGTGGAGTAACTTCGAGCAAGGGCTTTGACGAGTCCCCGGAAATCCACCCTGTGGGGTGCCTTGAAATAGAATCTGAGCTGAGATTTTTGAAAAGAATATTCTGCCCCGATAATTTTCATCGACAATGACCTCTTATCAGCCAGGCGCTGAGCTTCTGATATTGCTTCGTCCGCTTCTTCCTGGTTTAATTCAGCCTGCTGGATATCATGCTCGGTTGCTTTCCTCACGGCTTTCCATCGGTTCTCGTCCTCTCCCTCCTCCAGCATGTCATGTGGTAATACCTGACCAAGCTCCCTCGTCTGATTTCTCTCGATGATATATTGTTCCCCGGGGTCAGTTTTACCTTCTTCGAACTCCCCAACCACCTTTCTCCGCTTTGTCTTCCTCAGTCCAACAGGAAATAAATCAGTCATTTTAGTCTCCTGTCACATTTATATTCATCAAATTTTAGCCGAAAGACCAACGAACTTATACCCCGTCCACCCGGTCAAAACTGGAGCGATTTCTCCCCTAACTTCAACCAGACACTTTCAAGAAGTAACTGGATATTCACGTTTGCACTCAACGACCCAAGCGCACGGTCCATAAATTTTACGTTTTGGAGTTTCCTCTCTTTGTTTTCCCGAGAATGATTCCCCTTAGTTATGCTTTCCTTGTAGTCATTACGGTAGATATTGAGTCCTTTCTCCATAAACCACTCAAGATCATTTTGAGGCAATTGGGCCAGTTTTCCGGCCGAATAGATCAATTGGAAACGGCTGGCTTCTTTAACTTTACTAAATATAAGCCTGGCCACGGTGTCTCTCACCAGGTAACTATCGCGCTCCACTAAAACCTTACTCAAGTCATCGAGATCGGAATTCCTAAACTGTTCCAGTGTTTCTTCTCTCTTTTCCAGCGGGCTTTTTATATCTAATGCAAGCAGTTCGTCCAGCAGGTTCGCTCTTCGGTTAACTACCTCGGTGAGATAATTCACTTCCTCGTCCGAGAACCCTTTACTGGAGAGCAAATTTTTCATTCCTTCTACGCTCGTTCCGCCTCGAGGTAATTGCTGACACCGAGAAATGATGGTCGGCAACAAGCTATTCGGAGATTCCGTCAGCAGAAGAAAATAAACGAATTCGGGAGGATCCTCGAGTATCTTCAAAAGACTGTTTGCACCTTCAGGGGAAAGGTCCTCCGCCCGATTGACGACGTATAACTTTTTTTTGCTTTCGACTGGGGAATAAGAAGAGCTGGAGATTATCTCTTCAACTTGGTTTATCGATATTTTGCTATTATCATTCAATACTTGAACCATTAAGAAGTCGGGATGGGTGTCACGGACGACTTTCCCTCGGCAATCTTCGCCCCCCGGGGGACACAGGATTAATTGTCCCAGCTCGGCAGCATAACTTTTCAGGTTAGTGCCTGATCTGACGGGTGCCAAATAAGCGTGGGTTAATTCCCCTTTTTGCTCAGCCTGTGATATAATATCTTTACTGTTCATTGGATCAAGGAGATTATGCAAAACTTGCCATCGACTTTAAAGACGGTTTCTCTCTCCAGCCTATGGGCCTCAATATGGATGCCTCTGGTCATTACTGGTCTCAGTTGTCCTCTTCTAATCCACTGGGCTCCAATTATCAGGCTTTTTGACAACCCCAGCGAAAGCGAGAGAAAGATTCACCACCACGTAAAACCACTGGGAGGGGCTGCTTTGTTATTCGGAATTATCCCTGCTCTTCTGTTTTCCGAAACTATGGGGGTTTTTTTCGTTCTTCCCGTTTTAATTGTCTTTCTGACGGGTTTAATCGATGATATCCGGGGTTTTAACCCGAAATCGAAACTCCTGTTACAGGTTACTGCTGCGACTATAATTGTGATTTCTCATTCTCTCCCTCCAACTAACATTTTCTTATCCGCTGACCTGGAAATAAGTCTATCGGGAATACCAAACATGATTTTCGTTGGATTCTGGTTGGTAGGAGGCACCAACGGGTTCAACCTAATAGATGGACTGGACGGTCTGGCAGCCGGCGTCGGGATAATATCTCTCCTCCCCCTGGTGCTTTTAACTTTTGGTCAGGGATCGTACATCCTTCCAGTAGGACTGGCGGCCGCACTTACCGCTATTCTTTTTTATAACTTTTATCCGGCTAAACTCTTCCTGGGAGACGGAGGTTCATATCTCGTGGGATTTCTCGTTTCTTACCTGGTAATTAAAACCCTGGCCACTTTGCCTGGCGAACCCGCCGGCTGGAACTTCGGTATCGGGGTACTTCTCCTGGCAATTCCGATACTCGACACGTTACTGGCAATACTCCGCAGAATTAAGTCCGATAAAGGGGTCATGGAACCGGACCAAAATCACCTGCATCACAAACTGTACAGGAAATTCAACCACGTAACCGCCGTTCTGATTGTATATCTTATCCAGGCCGGCTTATCGAGCCTTGCAGCGTTCATCATTCTTTAACCGGATAACCGATCAGAGATACGTCTTCACCGAACCTCTCGACAGTTAACCTCTCAACTGCGAGCCCGTTTTCAACTCTGGCTCTACCCTTTCCACCGACGGAAGGAACGGCTTCTATGCCACCAATGATCTTTGGGGAATAGAAAAAACGAATTTTGTCGACGAGATTTCGATCGAGAAAACTCCAGGCAATTTCCCCCCCGCCTTCGACCAGCAAGCTATCGTACCCGTGCTCACCCATCCGCTCAAGTAGACTCTCGAGGTTCAACTTATCCTGATCAGTCCCTATCTGCCAAACCTTCGCCCCAGCCTCCTCGTATTTCTTCAGCTGTGTTTCCGAGACGTTCTCCCCGGTCGCCAGAATCGTGGGAGCAGAACTTGAGAGGGAAAAAATTCGAGAATTCGTCGGAGTCTTTCCTTTTGAATCAAATATGAACCTTGCGCCGTCCGGTCCATCCGCATCTCTAACGTTTAATCGGGGGTCGTCGCTTTTAACAGTATTTGCACCGACCCCTACAGCACTGTACCGGGCCCTCAATTCGTGAACGAGTTCCCGGGAGGATTCGGACGATATCCATCGAGCATCGCCAGTTCTGGTAGCTATTTTCCCGTCGAGAGTCATCGCCAGTTTTAGCAAAACAAATGGCCGGCCAGTTTTTTCGTAGTGGAAGTATATCTCGTTGGTTTCTCTCGCATCATCTTCCAACAGTCCAAGCGAAACCTCTATTCCTTCTTCTCTCAGCCTGTCTAGACCCTTCCCGGAGACTTTTGGGTTAGGATCCTTTATCGCTACTTCCACCCGTGCCAAACCACTCTCAATTATCCTTTCGGCACAGGGCGGGGTCTTACCGTAATGAACGCAGGGCTCAAGCGTCACGTACAAAATCGCGCCCTCAGCTGACTCACCAGCTTCCTCGAGAGCTTTCGCTTCGGCGTGAGGTCCTCCGAATTTTTCGTGATACCCTTCGCCAATTACCTCTCCATCCTTAACTATTACTGCCCCGACCTGAGGGTTTGGATTTACGTACCCACCACCGCGTTCAGCCAGCTTGAGAGCCCTTCTCATGTAAGTCCGATTATCGTCTTTAGCCATAATACTATGAAAGTGCGGCTCTCATGTCTCTCACTGCCTTTGTTCTGTCTTTTTTTCCAAATATCGCGGAACCGGCGATTATTTTACTGGCACCGGCCCCAACAACTCTTCCAACCGTCGTGGGGTCCATCCCTCCGTCCACGGAAATAACAGTATCGTGGTTATTTTCATTAATTTTTTCTTTCAAAACTTCTATCCGGTCCAGTGCCTTTGGCATAAATTCCTGACCACCAAATCCCGGCTCTACACCCATGACCAGCACTTCGTCCAGTTCCTCAAGAAGCGGGAATATTTCTTCTACCGGGCTGTCGGGCTTCTGTGATATACCTACCTTACACCCTTTATCTTTTAACCGCTTTATTATTTCATAAGGCCGATCCGTAGTTTCCGAGTGGAATAATATCAGGTCTTCGGAACTGACTTCGAATTCGGGTCCGTACTTCCAGGGATCGTCTATCATCAAATGTATACTTAACGGGCACTTGACCCTGTCCGACCTCTTTAGCGAGTTGGATACGAGCGGACCGATAGTTATATTCGGGACGAAATGGCCGTCCATTACGTCAACGTGTATTGAATCAGCAACTTCATTCACGGTTTCTATCTCCTCGACCAGCTTGCCGAAGTCTGCGGATAGAATCGATGGAGCAAAACCTACTTCTGGCATATTTTCACCTCGTCTCATTTGGATCAACCAGTACGAGAAAACCTACAGTAAGTCCTGTAAGTCTGGTAAGTATAGCCCACCATAGTAACTTTTTCAGTTGGGTCAGTTCATCCTGGTTTAGTTTACCGTACCAGTCAAGATACTTAAGTGCTTTTACGGTAGCATCGACTTCCAGGGGAATTTTGGCCAATAGGAAAAGCAAAATCAAAATGTAGGTGACCAAAGCTACATAAAGAAGGGGGAAGTAAAAGATAAATCCGATAACTAAGAGAAGAGGGAAGGTGTACGAGAGCAATACCCCGAGCTTATCTAAAGTATTAATTGTGGTTAACAAAGCACTTCGGTTACTTGCCTGACTGGCATGGCCAAGTTCGTGAGCAGAAATACCAAGCGTTAGAAGCGAGCTACTATCCAGGGCCGGAACTCTCACTTTCCCTTCTTTAATGAGAAACTCCGCCTTTCTTATTCCTTCAACCTCTTCCAGTGCAGCGTCAATATCCTCGGACTCCAGAACCCTATCAACGAACTCCCTGCCAATAAGTCCGGAGCTCGCCCGGACCTCTCCAAACTGTCGAGTATAGAAGCGGGCTACCACTCGAACTAAAATGGAAACCACGGCAACAACCGCAACGAGACCAAATCCAATTGCGATATAACTGTCGGCAAAGTTTACCATCGCAGCAAAACCTCTTTAAAAACTATAAACAAAAAGAAAAGTTTTAACAGTATTATGCCGATTGAAAAAATTACTCAATTTCCTATCATAAATTCAAATAATTTAAAGGGGGTTAACCTTCAATTCAGCCATGGAAAAAGATAGAGCCCACCTGAAAATAACGGGGAGAGTCCAGGGTGTAGGTTTCAGAAACAATACCAGAAGGAAAGCACAAGAGCTCGACGTAACGGGCTGGGTAAAGAACCTGGCCGACGGCTCTGTAGAAATGGTAGCTGAAGGCAACAAGGAAGACATCGACGAGCTAATAACCTGGGCAAACACTGGCCCCAGACTAGCAAATGTCGAAGATGTGGAAGTCGATCGAGAAGAGCCTAAAAACGAGTTCGACAGTTTTTCTATCCGCTACTAACCTCTTCCCCTTCTTTTTCCTGCTCTTTATAGAGGTAGCGCTTCACTTTTTGAGTCGGTGTCTTTTCAAACGGCTCTTCGATTATTTCTATATCTTTTTTGCTTTTTATCCTCATGTACGGGGCAAGGCTTTTTGACTCGGATTTTATCCTCTCCCAGAGAAAGGTCTTTATGTAACCTTTTTCTTCGATCCCCTTTTCTTCCAATTTTTCGTAGTCAGGATATATTACGGCGGAAACTACGGCCCGCCCATTTCTCTGCCCCTCTTTAACCATGACTTCTTCTATAAAAGAGATACGACCTAGTTCGTGCTCTACTTCCTCGGGATAGACGTTATTCCCCGATTCGAGGACGATTACATTTTTGGTTCTCCCGTTGAGATGCAGGCCTCCGTCTTCGTCGATCCAGCCGGAATCCCCAGTATGAAACCAGCCATCGTCTTCTAAAACTTCCCTGGTTTTCTCCTCGTTTTTGTAGTAACCCTTCATTACATTGGGCCCTTTTACCAGAACTTCGTTTATTTCCTTGTCGTCGGTCTCTCTCAGCTTTATATCCACGCTGGGAAGAGGAATCCCCACGCAACCCTCTTTTTCAGTAAAGGGGTCCCGGGTAAAAGTGAGTACGGGAGAAGTCTCCGTCAAACCGTATCCCTCCATGACACCGATTCCCAGTTCCCTCAACCCCTTTGCGGTCTCCGGACTCAGAGGAGCACCGCCGGAGGTAATAAACCTGAATTGCTTCCCTGCCAATTTTGACTTCACCTGGGACTTTAGCAAGCTCGGTGCCAGTTTGTACAACCACCTCGTCCACCAGGTGGATTTTATTTTCTCCAGAGTTTCCTCGTAAAGAGCATTTAGCAGCTTTGGTACGCCCAGGAGTATCGTCCCCTCGTTGTCCCGGAGGACGCCTGGCAAATTTCGGTAATCTACTGTATAAACCATCGAAGCTCCAAACGCCAGAGGTACCAGCAAAGTGGTAGTCAACCCGTAAATATGGTCCCAGGGCAAAATGGACACCATGCAGTCATCAGGCGTAACTTCCAGGGTTTCTGCTATGTCGTGAACATTTACCAGTAGGTTTTCGTGAGTTAGCATGACGCCTTTACCATGGCCCGTCGTTCCCGAGGTATACATTAAGACAGCTACCTCATCTGGATCCTGTGGGGGATGGTCAGTAAACTTCTCTCTGGAAAGGAAAGAATCCCACGACTTAAAACCTTCTTCCTCCTCCCCTCCGTATACTACTAAATTCTCCAGGTGCGATAACGAGTTAAATTCTTCAGTAACGATTGAATGTTTGTCGCTCTGGACAATTGCCAGTTTTGATTCGGATTCGTGTAGTACCCGGCGGATTTCTTCGGAGGTGAAATTATAAGCAATTGGGACGACAATCGCCCCGACACGCTGGGCAGCAAAAAAAGTAGCGGCCCACTTCGGGTGAGGCCTACCTATAATGGCAACCTTGTCACCTTTCTTGATTCCGTACTTGTCAACCATCGTCTGGGCCAATCTACCCACCAGGGTTTCTAGTCCGTCAAACTTTATTTTTCTGTAATCGTAACCGTCATCCGGTGTCGGAGCAGAAGTTTTGAACGTGCTGTCCGGATATTTCGAAGCGTTTTCAGTAAAAAGAGAATCCAAACTCTCGTACTCTTTCATGTCTAATACCTCTTTTGGAAGGAAGTTTTCCAAATAAAATCGACCGGTATTCGGTTAATTCTAAAGGTTGAAATCTTCAGCCTCAAAGTCAAGTTCGCTTGACTCAACCACTTTTTTCAACCGGAGTTCCGCGTCGGAGAGCGCCCCTTTAACTTCTTCGGCAAGCTCGACTCCCTGTTCAAATAATTCTATCGATCTCTCCAGGTCCAACTGTTCATTCTCAAGTTCTTTAACTATGGATTCTAGTTTCTCAAGGTTCCCTTCGATGTCTACCTCTTCCCCCTCATTCATCCTTATCAACCTCCGTTACCACAGAACGAATAATACCTTCGTAGAGTCTTGTCTTCAAGTTTTCTCCTTCTTCTACGTCCCTATAACCGGTAACCAACGTTCCATCTTCTCCGTAAGTAACTGAATACCCCTTTTTGAGCAACCTGGTCGGATTGGCAATCGAAAGCCTATCAACCAGGGAGTTCAGGGAGTCCCTGCGATGAGATAAAACAGTTGTTCCGTCCTCCAATAGCTCTTCCGCCAGATCGTCGAACTCCTGAGACTTATCTTCGAGATTTCTAAACGGTATCCTAAATCCAAAACTGGAGGTTAACCTGTCCAGCTCTTTTTTTCGCTCCTCCAGCGCCGACGTCTCTGCTTCCAATATCCGTCTCAGATATAATTCTAAGTTTTTCTCAATTTCCCGTTTATCGGGGACAACCTCCTTCCCAGCCGCCGTGGGAGTAGGCACCCTTACGTCTGCCACGAAATCAGAGATAGTAAAATCAACTTCGTGCCCCACACCTGAGACTACGGGAAGTTCCGAATTGTAAATAGCCCGGGCGACAACCTCTTCGTTAAAAGGCCACAGGTCCTCCAGCGAACCTCCTCCCCTGCTAACAATCAGTAATTCGAGTCCCATTTCCGCCTGAAGACTGTTAGCTCGCCGAATTGACTTGGCTATTTGTTCGCTTGCCTCTTCCCCCTGGACTTTGACGGGAAAGATATAACAGGTAGCACCGGTAAACCTTTCATCTATAGTTGAAACTATATCCCTAATGGCTGCTCCTGTTGGAGAAGTAATAATCCCTATCGAACCGGGAAACCGGGGGAGGTTTTTCTTCTCTGAATCATCGAACAGGCCTTCCTCTTTCAACCGTTTTTTGAGCCGCTGAAATTTTTTCTGAAGTTCCCCTTTACCCACTTCTTTCAGGTCCCTAACCCTCAACTGGTAACGACCCCGCTTCTCATAGACGGTCAAAGTCCCCTGAGCAATAAGTGCCATACCGTCTTCTGGTTCAAGATCGACTCCCCTATTATCCCCCGAAAACATCACGGCGTCGATCTCGGAGTCCTCTTCTTTCAGAGTAAAGTATAGATGGCCCGCCGAGGATTTATGAAGGTTGGAGACTTCCCCTTCGACCCATATAGATCGGAAGTTCTCCTCTAACAGATAACGAGCTTCCCGATTCAACTGAGATACTGAGTATATCTCGTCGTCTTCGGGCTCTTCCTGTTCAAATAAACTCGAACTGGAAGGGTTCATTCTAAATCTTATTGTTCTCCCTCTTGAGACTAGAAAGTCCTGGATTTGCCGGATTTCGGAAGTTCGCTTCTATCTATTTCGCGTCCCTCAACATAGACTTTTTCTACATTATTTTCCAGATCCAGGACAGTTCCATTTGTGACGATAAAATCCCCGTCCTTTCCGGGTTCAAGGGACCCCACTCTATCCTCTATCCCTGCTACCCGAGCACTGTTAATTGTTATTGCTTTGAGGGCTTCCATCTTATCCATTCCCTCTCTTACGGCAAAAGCAGCAAGGAGCGGTAGATACTGGATCGGGATTACGGGAGAATCAGTCGTAATGGCCACCCTCACTCCCGCCTCTGCGAGCAGGCCGGACGTTTTAAATGTTCTTTCGATCAATTCTCTTTTACTTCTTGAGGTCATACTTGGCCCCACTACTGCATCGGACTCGTGTTCCGCGAGAAAATCCGCTATTTTGTGGCCCTCGGTACAGTGATCTATGGAATAGTCCAGATCGAACTCCTCCGCTATCCTTATAGCCGTCACGATGTCATCTGCCCTATGGGCGTGAATTTTTGCCCTCAAATCACCTTTAATTACAGGTACCAGCGCTTCCAGCTTGTAATCCTTTTTGAACGAATTATCTGCCCCGTTTTTCTTTTTTCTCTCCAGATAATCTTTCGCGTCAAATAACGCCTTCCTCAAAGTGGCTCCAGTACCAATCCTCGTACTGGGAATCCGGTCCTTTTCATCATATACCCTTTTCGGATTCTCGCCCGTGGCCATCTTCATAGCCGTTGGTTCCCTGATCAAGAGATCGTCGAGTACTATAGAACCAGAAGTCTTTATCGCGGCAAATTGACCCCCCACCACGTTACCCGATCCCGGCCCGGTATTCACGGTCGTAACACCAGCATTTACTGCATCCTGCAGTCCAAGTCCGGCCGGGTTTATCCCGTCGATGGCTTTTACCTGGGGCGTAACCGGATCGGTCATTTCGTTTGTATCCTGACCTTCCCAGCCCTCACCGTCTTCGTGAACCCCCACATGAGTATGGGCGTCAATAAGACCCGGCATAATCGTTTGATCGCCAAAATCAATCAGCTCGGCACCCTCCGGC
>CAZYPS010000003.1:29320-66341 GCA_964649445.1 uncultured Thermotogae bacterium
GATAACAAGTAAATATAACTTAATTGGGCCGAATCTTAAACTACTTTTTGGCGACCTTAAGCGCTCTCGTGAGAACTAACTCAATGGAACTTACAGGACTTTCGTAAGACAAGCTCTAAATCTTTTACTTACCTTCCTGGGCAATAATGTCTAACTGGACGACTTTAAAATATCGACCCCGGAAAAAATACGATCTTGACTTCAGCTACCCGTTATACTTATAATGTTTTGATTTTTGAGTTAGTTATGAAATATTTTAACCAGAACTTGACCTGTCATTTCGATCCTTTCTTTGCCCCAAACCCCGATAATACGGGGGGCAGGCTTCCCCTTTAATACCTACCTACTTTACCGAAGATCGTTTTTCGTTGTCGGCTTTCCAATAAAAACAAATTCTTCTGGAGGTAAAATCTATGCAAACCAATCAACTATCCTGGGCTCGAAACCAAGCATTACTTACAGTAAGAGAACAGCCCTGTGAAACAGAGAAAGAGCTCCTGCAGAGTAGCCCTGCTCAAAAAGTAATACTGAAATTCATCAAAAAGCTAAAAAACGACCAGTCTCGATTGCTGCAAATTCTTCCGGACAAACTCGCCGATCAACCAGCACCAACTATAACGGAAAGGATACATCCGGTATTGATAGATCTTCTCGAGAAACCGCTCACGAAAGTAGGACCAAAATCAGAGCTGGGCGAGAGGATTCTGGAACATAGAGGAAAATTCCACCAATTTATCGAAAAACTTTACGACTACTGGAGAGAATATACTAGATTTCTGGTAAAGTGGACGGGCTATGGCTCCAGCGAAAAGGGAACCAGGCCTTATCTTCAGTTTAATAAGGAACTCGACGAACTAACTGAACTCGTACGCTCGGCTTACAGATCTATCGCTGAAAATATTACCAACTCTCATCCGATAGTTTACCGCCAGGTCTCTGCCGGGTTTGAAGTTGGACTGGCCGTAGATAAGAAGGAGTTTTCATATCCGGACTATCTCAAAAAGAAATTCGGACAAGTTCCAGTCATCGAACAGGTAACGATCGAGCCTCCCTTCGTAATCGATCCTCCAATGAACAAACGAACGGGTAGGTTCAGAGAGACCGATAGCAACCCCCTAAAAAACACTGAAATAAATCCCCAGAACTGGCTCTGTTATCCCGCAAAAGTCGGAGACCTCAGGATAGACGTATTCTTCCATCAGGATTTTCTTGATCTGGGAGCCTCATTAGCTAATCTGTTCGAACTTGTGACGGGAGAAGATCTCAAGGAGAGCCCGGACGCAGTCTACGCTTACGGAATCGATCCTTCTAACATGAAAGACTACGGCGATCTCCCCACGGTATTTTATCAAGACGAAGAAAATGAACTGCTTTACGGAGCTTTACCCAGGGAGGACAGATTCGGCTACTTTGGCTACGTTAAAAAGATGATGTTAACGCTCCACAACGTCATAGCCATGAAAAGAGGCCGTCTCCCGCTCCACGGTGCTATGACTAGGATATTCTTCAAAGACATGGAACCCGTCACGTTAGCAATATTGGGAGGTTCAGGCGCCGGTAAATCCGAGACACTCGAG
Source organism: uncultured Thermotogae bacterium (assembly GCA_964649445.1). Lineage (GTDB taxonomy): Bacteria > Bipolaricaulota > Bipolaricaulia > M55B111 > M55B111 > JAGXLP01. Next base: position 30,898 of record CAZYPS010000003.1, read on the forward strand.
GCTTTTCGGGTGATAGCCGAGGAGTCGATTCAGGAAATGGAAATAATCTGTGACGATATGGGGTCTCTGGGTATTGCCGAGGACGGGCGGATCCTGGGCTACGGCACAGAAACTGGGGCATTTGTAAGGCTGGACGACCTTCAAAAAGGGTATGCCTTCAGCCAGCTTGATAGGTCGATATTTATGAGCCCCCAGAGAACTAATGCCCGGGCTTTGATGCCGGTCGCCCCGATTGAGAAAGTCCTGGAAGGAGTTCCGTTAGATTACCTCTTTTACGCCAACAACTATGAAGAAGTTGATTCCGAACACCCCACGGTAGAAAAGATTACCTCTCCCGAAAAAGCTTTGTCTGTATTTAGCGAGGGAGCCCGAATGTCAAAAGGGACTACGACCGAAAAGGGTCTGAGTCACACCTACTTTGCCAATCCATTTGGGCCACCTCAGTTTAAAGAAATCCACGACAAACTGGCAGACGAATTTTTCGACCAGTTCTTTATTGATGGAGTATTCGTCGGTCAGCTAAGAACGAGGCTGGGCATAAAAGGGATGGAGACAGAGGGACCGGAAAAGGCCGCTAAAGACTTACTAAAATTGGTAAGAGGATAGGGTTCGTTAGTTTCAGATATAAAAGCCCCGTCGAATCAGACGGGGCTTAACTTAATTTTAACTTAGTGTGAACGTAATACTGTACTCAATTATTCCCGATTTTGTCCGACTGTCCACTTATCGCTGCTCGAGGGAGTTCAGGGTTTAGACCCACCCTCTCAATTCCATTGCTTTAGCGATTCTCTCAATCGAGACCATATAAGCAGCCGTTCTGTTGTCAACTCCCTCTTCCCTAGCTCTACTGTGAACATCGGCAAAAGCCTTGGTCATCTTCTTGTCCAACCGTTCGTAGACCTCCGGCTTGGACCAGTAGTACCTGTTTCTGTTCTGAACCCACTCGAAATATGAAACCGTCACTCCACCGGCATTACAGAGAAAATCAGGTATTATGTAAATTCCTTTTCGATTCAGAATATCGTCCGCCTCTGGCGTGGTGGGACCGTTTGCTGCTTCCGCTATTATATCTGCCTTTATATCATCCGCGTTCTCTTCGGTTAAGACGTTCTCAATAGCGGCGGGTATTAAAATATCCACGTCCAGTTCAAGTAACTTTTCGTTACCTTCTTCCACGCCCCCGAGATACTCCACACCATCCATGTCTTTGGCGAAGACACCGTGGTCTTTCATATTATCCTTAACATCACTGTGACAAATACCATCTTCGGAGTAGATGGCTCCTTCTTCGTCACCAATTGCTACGATCTTAGCGCCAAGCTGCTCCTCCATCAACTTGTGAATATGGAACCCCACGTTTCCGTAACCCTGAACTGCAACCGTTTCCTTGTCCAGAGACCGGTTCAACTTATTTGCTGCTTCCCGAATGGTATATATTACCCCTCGCGCCGTCGCATCACCTCGACCAAGCGAACCACCAACTTCGACGGGTTTACCCGTGATCACACCAGGAGAGTTGACACCTTTTATTTTGCTATATTCATCCATCATCCAGGCCATAGTTTGCTGGGTCGTATAGACGTCGGGCGCCGGTATATCCTTATCCGGACCAATATAATCGGAGATCGCACAAATATAAGACCTGGCCACCCTTTCCTTCTCTCTTTCCGATAGTTGATTCGGGGAGCAAACAACCCCTCCTTTACCCCCACCATAAGGAATATCCGCCACGGCCGTTTTCCAGGTCATCCAGGCAGCCAATGCCTTTACGGTATCAAGTGTCTCATTAGGATGAAATCTTAAACCGCCTTTTGTCGGTCCCAATGCGTCATTATATTGAACTCTATAACCTTTAAACGTTTTTGCCGACCCATCGTCCATCTTCACCTGAAAGTTCACGATAAATGTCCGCATAGGTTCCCTCAGCGCGTGATGAACGGACTCCTCAAGATCCAACGCATCCGCGGCTTTGTCCAACTGCCGCTGGACCGTCTTAAACGGATTCATTTCCTTCATTTTTTCCCCCTCTTAGGAAAATTGTCGTTCCGTCAATAATATTGTTACTAAATTCACAGCTCAATGTAAAACAAGTTCATCTTTAATTCACTTCCCAGGGCACTGGTTAATTACTTCCTGGTCAATTTCTTTGTTTCCATAAGCCTCGTCAAAATGGTCCGAGAACTCTTCTGCCAGTTTCTTCGCTCTCTTCTCATAGGCCTCCTGGTCGTTCCAGGTTTCCTTCGGATTAAGCACCCTTTGGGGAACACCGGGACAGGTTCTTGGCCTCCTAAGATGAAACCTCCCGTTATCTTCGTATCTAACGTTTTTAAGCACACCTGATAGAGCCGCATCCACCATTGCCCTGGTATATTCAAGGTCGATTCTCCCACCTTTTCCACAGTGACCACCTGTCCATCCGGTGTTAACTAAGTAGACATCCGTATCGTGCTTTTCCATCTTTTCCCCCAGCATCTCCGCGTACAGGTCGGGGTTTCTCGGCATAAACGGTTGTCCAAAGAACCTGGAAAATATCGACTCCGGCTCCGTAACGCCGGTCTCGGTTCCAGCTAGCTTACTGGTATATCCCATAAGGAACCAGAGCATTGCCTGGTTTGAATCCAGCTTCGATACGGGAGGAATTACCCCGTTGGCGTCAGCCGTCAAAAATAAAATGGTTTCCGGGTGATCCGATACCGAGGATGATTTTATATTTGAAAGATAACTAAGTGGATAAGACCCTCTTGAATTCGGAGTTAATCGATCGTCGGAGAAGTCGAATTCCCCATTCGGATACATTAGAGCGTTTTCAACTATAGCTCCATGGTCCCTGTAATCTTCCTCGTGCATAATTGCATTCCAGACTTCCGGCTCTTCTTCCTCCTTCAGATCTATCAATTTAGCGTAGCAACCGTTCTCGAAATTAGCCACACCACTGTCACCCCAGCCGTGCTCGTCATCACCCAAAAGCGCTCTATCCGGATCGGCTGAAAGGGTGGTCTTACCCGTACCGGACAATCCGAGCAGCAAAGCGAGATCACCGTTCTTTCCTTCATTCGCCGAACAATGCAGTGGCAGTACTCCCTCCTCGGGCAACAGGTAATTCATCACTGTAAACATCAATTTCTTTACCGTGCCGAGGTAGGCGGAGCCAATTACTATCCCGAGGAGATTCTCAAAATCCATAGCGACGATCTTACTGGAGGTCCTATCTTCTTCGGTTTTTCTTAGCCTTCCTTCATACCTTTCCCGGTCAAGCTTATCATAAGGCAGTACTATCAGATCAAACGAATTCTCGGAAAATACGCTTTGCTCGATATCCTCCGGCTCCGGTCGGAACATATTGAGGGTGAACAAAGCCGTTAGAGCTTGATCAGTTACAGTACTCGTCGGAAGGGTATAGGAAGAATCTGCCCCTATGACTCTATTCGTTTGGTACAATTCGTCTTTCTCGGAAATCCGCTCCAGGGCATCCTCAAAGATCATCCGAAAAGTTTCCGGTTTGATTGGAATGTTATTTGGTGAATCCCAATCTACAGCATCCTCCACCTCCTTCCGCCTCACTATCACAGTGTCTTCGGGACTTCTCCCGGTGGATTCCGGGGGATTCCAGGTAGCGAGTGCACCCGTTTCGCTCACAAACGCTTCTCCCCTCGATACCGACTTTTCAATTAGCAAAGATCGATCGAGATCTTTTTTTAGCGCAGGATGTTTGCTAATAACCTTCCTGAACTCGTCCTTCATAACATTCACAAAACCCCTCCTTTTTTACGTTTTTTTGACCATCAAAAGCTTCTCCAGACCTTTCCAAGCCTTTTTACTCCTTCCTCAATTCGGTCAGGAGGTAGTGCTGGGAATGGAAGCCTGACGAAACCTTCACCCCCTCGTTCAGGAAAAAATCCTTCGGCCGAAGAAAGAACTAAACCCGCGTCCTTTGCGCGATTATAGAACTCGCCCACCTCGGTGGCATCCGGAAGCCACAACCCAACAAAGAAGCCTCCCTGGGCCCTAACCCAGTCCGCTTCGGAGAAGTAGTCTTCCAGGCTCTCCAAAGTAGCTTCTAGCCTGGGTTTGTACAGGGAGATCAATTTCCTGATATTTCCCTCGAGCCATCCTTCTTTTATCAGCTCATTGACCACTCCCTGACCGAGTAATCCGGGAGAAATAAAAGTATCCTCTGCATAGACGGCTACACTATCTATTATTTCCGAATCACCAACGACCCAGCCCACTCTTACTCCCGGCCCAATTAACTTACTGAAGGACGATATTTGTACCACCCTTTCCGGACATAAACTCCTAAGAGTTGGTTTTTCCGCGCCAAAGTATCTCAATCTACGATAGGGAGAATCTTCTAATACCAGAGTATCGAACTTTTCCGTCAGCCCGACTACCTGTTCCCTTCTCTCTTTCGAAGCGGAAATACCCGTCGGGTTCTGAAAGTCAGGAATAGTGTAGAAAATCTCGGGGTTGTGAGCCTCGAGCAGATCTTTCAATTCTCCCGGATTTGGACCATCCCTCTCGAGCTCCACCCCCACGACCTCCGCGCCCGCCCTATTGAATATAGTAATGGCTCTATCATAGGACGGACTTTCCACCACCACGGTATCGCCCGTTTCCAGATAGAGGTTAGCAATCATGTCCAGAATTTGAAGGGACCCATTAGCAATCAAGATATTCTCACCGTTAGCCCCATCATACCAATCAGCTAGCTTATTCCTTAACGGGGAGAATCCCCGGGCGTCACCGTAATGCAATAACGAACTCCCATACTGGTCCATTACTTCTCTGGCCACTTTACCTATTTTATTTCTCGGAAAGGTTTCAGTTGCAGGTACTCCACGGTTGAAAGGAATTTTTTGCTCGGTGTTTTTCATTTAGACCCTTTTTAATGAATTGCTCACCAGTACTTGCCCGACATATCCGGAAACTACGGATAGAAATCGGCAAGTCGCAAACTCTAAACAGACAACAAACCACTCAATTAGATAAACAAATATGGCCTGATCCGATGAATTAGTATTATCATTGTTGAATACGGCTGAGTTTCTAATTGAGCACTGAATTCCGGGTTTATTAACACTAAAATACATAATTCAGAACCTCACGGTTTTGCTGGAAGCCGAGCACTGCCGCGTGAAGTTATTGATTTCAAAATGCTACCGGCAAACTTTCTCCATTGAACTTTCTCGCACATAAAAAAGTATTTATTATACCCAAAAATCAGTAAAAATTACCGCCCAACTCCGGTTTAGGAAAAGAATACTAGAATCTATACGCCGGGTGCGGTTAGTTTAAACCAACCGGCGCAAAGTTTGCCCCTCCTATGCTGATACCAAAATTAACAGGACCAGTTCTAACTTGCAAGAGATATGTAAAATTCTGGCCTGATCGGTCTCGAATTCGAGAGTGGGTGGTTTTATAAAGGACCTGACTGGGGTAAGAAAATAGGGGGGCTAAATACCATTGATTCCCGAGGAAAGGTCGAACTTAAGAGGACGCTCTTAGATAATATGTGGAGAGTTAATTTAACTAAATCGGGTAAACCAGCCGGAATGATCGGATAGATTATAAGGATAAAATCTCCACAGTTATTCGGCAAAACCCTGGATTACGCTCATTCAAAGTACCGATTCGAACCCATCCAGGTGGGGCTTCACCTGATACCATCAGAACAAAAACCATTAGACGAAATATTTAAACCCAGCGCCAGAAAAATCGTTTGATGGCAAATAAGGAATATTTGAAAAACGTTAAGACGTAATAATTTCAGTCTAATAGAGTCACCAATAATATCCCGGTTTAGAACTTTAATAGGAATCGAGTTAAATAGAAACGCTTTCCCCAAGTTAATAGAACTGGTTATAGATACGGTGGACCACCTCTGACTCCATTCCCGGCTCTACGATAAATTTGATCAAGCTGGAACCGACTTTCTTTTCTAAGTAGTTCTCTCGTCCAACTACATCTATCACTCTGTTTAATAGAGCGTCGTTCCTTTCCGGAAGAGTGGAAACAGTAGTTACTAAGGAAGCGGGCCTGGAATCAAAATCCGATACTTTACCTTCATCTTTATCTTCCAGAAGATAAAACTTACCTTTATCTCCTTTTAATCCGAACTGTACCTTATCTTTCAGGCTTTCGACACTTTCTTTCGCATCGAAGTCAGACTCTCTTACAAGGCCACAACCAACCTTTACGGCTACTCCAAGGGGAGTTTCCTCGGAAGATGGCCTGCCGTTTGCAATAGTTTCACCATTTCCCCAGGAACATCTGATGGAAAAAGGAATTCCATATTCTTTGGCGGCAGAGATGGCTCGTGGGTGAATGATATTAGAACCGTTCTCCGCTAGCTTGAGTAAAGCTTGCCGAGGAATGGCGTCAAAAAATGGAGGGTCCTCTACTCTATCGGGGTCGACCACGGCCACTCCGGGTACATCAGTATAAACCTCTACCCTGTCTGCATTCACGGCACCACCAACCTTTAAGGCAGTTGTGTCACTTCCCCCACGACCCAGTGTTGTAACCTCACCCTTTTTAGTTACACCCTGGAATCCGGCCAGTACAACGGATTTACCCCCGTCCATATATTTTTCCATCTTCTCGGTATCGATATCAATAATCCGGGCATCACCAAATTCTCTGTCAGTACGTATACCCGCCTGGGATCCCGTCATCGGGACCGAATCGTAGCCCTCAGCATCGAGATAATGGGAAAACAGAGCCGCGGATATTACCTCACCACATGACATCATGAGGTCCTGTTTAAGGGGATCGATCTCCGGGGATACTTCTTTCAAAAGATCTATCAAAGTGTCCGTAGCATAAGGATCACCTCCTCTACCCAGGGCGGACACAACTGAAATCACGTCGTTTCCCTTCTCCAGGTCCTCAATTACCTTTTCAACTGCTAATTTTATCTTTCCCTTGGTCCCGAGGGACGTACCGCCAAATTTTTTTACGATTTTTGCCATTTTATCTCACCAACTTTGGATCCAGTTCCAGTGTTAAACGAGACCTCTCTCGACCATCGTTTCCGCAATCTGTACGGTATTAAGAGCAGCCCCTTTCCTAAGATTATCCGCAACAATCCAGAAGTTGAGCCCGTTTTCGATCGTCGGATCCTTCCTGATCCTGCCGACAAATACCTCGTCTTTTCCCTCCGCTCTGGTGCAAAGTGGATAGACGTTGTTCTCCGGGTCGTCCTCGACTACCACTCCGGGGCTCTCAGCCAGAATTTCCCTAACCTCTCCTATATCCATCGGTAGCTCCGTTCGGATATTCACTGATTCCGCATGAGACCTATATACCGGTATCCTTACGGCAGTAGGGCTAACTTCTAATTCCTCTCCAACTATCTTGTGCGTTTCGTGGACCATCTTCATCTCTTCTTTTGTATATCCATTATCCCGAAAGACGTCTATATGGGGCAAAGCATTAAAGGCTATCTGGTGGGGATATACCTCAGCCTCCGGCTTTTTACCGTTAACAATGTCTTCCGTTTGTTTCTTCAGTTCCTCGATCGCATCGACACCCGAACCCGAAACTGCCTGGTATGTGGACACTACGATCCTGCGAACATTGAATTCGTCGTGAAGCGGTTTGAGAGCGACGACCATCTGGATCGTCGAGCAGTTAGGATTAGCCACTATTCCCTCGTGCCAGTCAAGATCATCCGGATTGACCTCGGGAACCACCAGAGGAACCTCCGGGTCAAGCCGCCACTGACTCGAATTGTCGACGATAACGCAGCCAGCATCAGCAGCCATGGGGGCTAGCTTTTTCGAGGCACCCGATCCAGCGGACATTGTAGCTAGATCGCATTCGGCAAGAGATTCCGGCGTGGCGATCTCACAGGGTATTTCTTCTCCGGCAAACTCCGCGGTTTCTCCTTCCAGTTCCGGTCGTTCAAACATCTTCACTTCTCCAACATTGATACTGCTCTCAGCCAGGATTTCCCGCATCTGGCTCCCAACCGCGCCGAGCGCACCAATTACGCCGATCGTGTATTCTCTCATCTTTATCCTCCCTGATAAAAGGACAAAACGAAATTTCTCCTGTCTAACTGCCTAAATCGAACTATAAATACTTTTTGGACCTGCCCCGGGATTACCCTGAAGACGACATTCTCGACTCAAGACATTTCATATCTGAAAATACTCCTCCTGCCGTTACTTCAGGACCTGCCCCGGGTCCCTGTATTATCAATGGGGGCTCGTCGTAATTGCCCGTGCGAAACAGGACTACATTCGCTGTGCTATTTCCTTGAGCCAGTGGTCCTTCTCTACTTACCTCTTCCAGACCCACAGTAACTACATTTCCCGTTATCCTGGCAACATATCTCAATCGATTTCCGGCACTCTTAGCGGACTCGACCCTTTGCCGAAAGTCGGCACTCGCGGCCTCGAGTTCATTTTCGAGTTCATTCGGGGAAATGCCCTCCGCCAGTTCGACCAGTGGCTCAAGTTCTATGTCGTCTAGCGAAAGGCTTAGACCAAGGGTCCTCCCCAGAATCACAGCCTTACGCGCTACATCGTTTCCCAAGAGATCCTCAGCTGGATTGGGCTCAGTAAAGCCTTTTTCCTTCGCTTCTAATACTGCTTCTTTCAAATCCACCCCTTCTTCCGCTCGAGAAAGGATGAAACTTAAGGAACCACTCAATATCGCCGCTATCTCTTTAAACTTTTCCCCGTGTCGCTTCAAGTGATCCAGAGTGGATATCACCGGCAACCCCGCACCAACCGTTGCTTCGTAGCGAAGTCTCGAGTTTTTGAAGCGTCTAAACTCCTCTGGTTCGACCCCTGCAAGGGGAATTTTGTTAGCCAGAGCAACCGACCACCCTCTTTCAAGTGCTATTCCGTAGTAGACTTCAAATTTGTCCGCGTCGGTAACATCGACGAGAATTCCCGTCTTTTCTCGCTTTATTAATTGTTCGAGAAAACCGATATCCTCAAGTTCTACCCCGTAGATTTCAGCCAGTTCTCCCCCATTTCTCTTTACTTTTAAGATCTCTCCTAACTCTTTTTCCGAAAACCCTGCTTTATTTACAGCGAAACCACTTTTATCGGCAAGACCAATATACTGGTACCTGGGCTCGAGGTTATTTTGGTCATTCCATTCTCTCACTTTCTCTACTAATTTCCTGCCAACAGTTCCTATCCCGAGCTGGATTAAGGGCACTTTTCGTATCTCACCATCGTTGAACTCTTTCTCATTTACGTCCCCGTATCCGGACTCGCCCTTTGTTCCTGTCATTTACCCCACCTCCCCTTCGATAAATATATCGATCAAATCTTTACCTGCAGCGAAACGCTCCCCCGTTTCAGAAGCCTCCACTTCGGTAAATTTCCTGCCGGGAAGAAGCTTCGATCGGTCGAAATCAGTTATTGCAAAAGGTACTGGACCCCGTTCGTGAGTCTTCGATTCAATTCCCGTAATGTGGTCAGTCACAAGCAGAAGTCTGGAGTTTTCTTCTCCGGAAAGATTATCAACCAAAGGCCCAACTACACGCTCGTCAATTCGCTCAATCGCCTTCACCTTCAACTCCGGATCTCCTGCGTGGGAAGCTTCGTCCGGAGCCTCGACATGAAGGAAGAGCAAGGAGTTTTCTTCCAGGCTTTCTTTTACTGCAGCAACTTTACCTTCGTAATCCGTATCAATATCCCCGGTGGCTCCCTCAACCTCTAGCGTCGTCAATCCTGTATAAGCACCCAATCCTTTGACGAGGTCTACTGCACTCACCACTGCACCGTTAAGCCCGTAACGATCCCTGAATGTCGGGAGGTCGGGCTTAATGCCTGGACCCCAGAGCCAGATTCCGTTGAATGCCTCACCCCTCTCGGTCAACAAATCGGCTGCTTCTTGTTGAATCTCATTCAATTTTTTCGAACCGGGACCTTCCGGTAAATAATCTCTCACTTGCCTTCCGGTAATATCGTGCGGGGGGGTGAGTTGAAGATCTCTGTATTCAACTTCACCCCTACCATTCTGCCAGACCAACAGGTTCCGGTAACTCACTCCACTGTAAAACTTGAAATCGCTCCTTTCTATCTCCCTGTCGAGCAAATTAATGTATTGCTTTGCCTCATCCGAAGTCGGATGACCGCCACTATAGTCCTCCATGATTTCCTCTTTTCCGTTTCCCTCAAACCGGACTAGATTGCAGCGAAAGACAAGATCGTCATCCTCCAGCGGAACACCCTGACCCCTGGCTTCCAGAGGCGCTCGACCGGAAAAGTATTTCTCGGGATCCAGACCCATCAAGCTCATATTCCCTACGGAACTACCTGGCGGCAGATCCGAGGGTATTGTATTTACAGTACCCAGTTCTCCGGTCGACGCAACCTCATCCATGTTAGGTGTATTCGCAGCTTCCAGAGGCGTCCTCCCGGATAGTTCCGTAAGAGGATGATCCGCCATTCCGTCTCCCTGGATTATTACATACTTCATAAATCGGCAACCTCCAGGACCTCATGGACGTCCACACCGACAGTCCGGGGTTCCGGGCTCGACTTGATCGCTATGTCGGGATCCTTCAGTCCGTGGCCCGTCAGTGTACAGGTAATCACGTTACCCTGATCGAAATATCCCGTACCATCCATTTTGAACAACCCTGCTACGGAAGCAGCGGAAGCGGGTTCACAAAAGACACCTTCGGAATCAGCCAGCGCACGATACGCATCAACTAATTCGTCGTCGGTCGCTTTACCTATCATACCTCCTGATTCGTCCCTGGCGTTTTCTGCTTTCTCCCAGCTTGCGGGATTTCCTATCCTGATAGCAGTCGCAACAGTTTCAGGGTTTTCAACCTTCTGACCGTCCACGATCGGCGACGCACCCGCAGCCTGAAATCCGGTCATTTTAGGTAATCTTTCAGTCTCGCCCGACTCGTAATACTCTTTATAACCTTTCCAGTAAGCGGTGATGTTTCCCGCATTACCTACGGGCAATAGGTGATAATCAGGCGCTCGGCCGAGGAAGTCGGATATTTCGAATGATGCCGTCTTCTGGCCTTCTATCCTGTTTGGATTTAAGGAATTAACCAGGGTAACCGGATAGTTGTCGGAAATCTCGAGAACCAGTTCGAGAGCTTCGTCAAAATTCCCTTCAATCTGGACAACGGTGGCACCGTGCATCATGGCCTGAGAAAGCTTCCCGAAAGCAATTTTTCCTTCGGGAATGACAACTATTGCCTCCAGACCGGACCTAGCAGCAAATGCCGCAGCCGAAGCGGAAGTATTCCCCGTCGAAGCACAAATAACGGCTTTCTCCCCCTTCTCAACTGCCTTCGACACCGCCACAGTCATGCCCCTGTCCTTAAAGGAGCATGTCGGATTAGCTCCCTCGTATTTCAGATAAACTTCCAAGTCGTCTTCCAGTTTTTCTTCAATATTATTTGCCCTGATTAACGGAGTATTACCTTCGTTCAAACTTACAATATGTTCACGTTCTTCTAATGGTAAATGGTTAAAGTACCTGTCGAGCACACCATTCCATTCCATGAAAAACCTCCTGAATAACAAGACGGGAAATAAAGGGAGATCTAAACTAGCTGAAGACTAACAAACTTTTAAAAAGGAAATCAGTAATTAGGGTTGATAGAATACTATTGGAGGGAAGGAGTCCCTCCCGTCATGTGAGTAGCCATCGTCCCAATAGAAACAGAAGAGGAACCAGTAGATCCAACAAGCCCAGTATCTAAAATTTTAATACTATAAATTGAATTCATGGACGTTCCTCTTCCTTCTTTCGCTTTGGATTTACACTATGTTAATAAAATAGCCCTATACTGTCAAGTGATAAATTCAAAAAATACAACTTTACATTCTTATGACCCCAGAAGCGCTGGAAGTTCAACCCGGTATTAAGTCAAGACCCTCGACCCAAGGAACGGGGCTTGTAGAAAACATAGTTAACTACGGACTTCGGTTTTCTACGAAATAAGACCCAGCACCAGCAGTCGATTCGGAACTGGCTTTGTGTTTACAGCGTACTCAAATGCGCGGGGCGAATTGGCTGCTGGGTTCCTCATCAACCGATCTCGATAAATAAAAGCCCTGTAACCGCTGAGTTACAGGGCTTTACCTCACATTAATAGTCTGGAAGGTCTATTCTGACTGTCTATCCGTCTACTTCACCACCGAGAGTCTCTTCCTTATAACGCCTCAACCCCCTGAAAGTGCCAAAGACCAGAACAATTAAAAGAATCATCAGAGGGAAAGCTGTCGCTATCGAAGCAGTCTGTATTACGTTCAAACTTCCCGTAGCCGCCAGAACTGCTCCGATCACTCCCAGCGCTACTCCCCAGAAGACTCTGATATGCTTGTTAGGTTCTTCTTCTCCGGAGACGAACATGCAGAGCGCCATCGCGGCACCATTAGCGCTTGTCAGGAAGAAGCCTCCTATTAAGAACAGTATCGCTACCGCCAGTATCGGGGTTAATGGCAGATGTTGTATAGTCGCAAAAACCGCACTCTCCAGACCGTGTTCGCTCAGAGCTCCCGTAATATCGAATTTAATACCTGCTCCACCTACGACACCGTACCAGAGGAAGTCAGCAAATGTCGGTAACAACAAAGTCGCTGCAATCGTCTCTCGAATTGTCCTTCCTTTGGAGATCCTGGCAATAAAAAGAGCCACGAATGGAGCCCAGGCAATCCACCACGCCCAGTAGAAGACAGTCCAGGTCCCCAGCCAGCTGAGAGCTCCTTCATTCGCCCCACCGGTAAAGAGGCTCATCGGGATGAAATTCAGGGCATACTCTCCTATCGCGTTCGTTGTCAAATTGAGGAAGAAAAGCGTGGGACCAAATACGAAAACGAACAGAAACACCGCAATAAAGAGCCACATATTGACGTCCCCGATAAGCTTTATCCCTTTTTTGACTCCCGTATAGACAGCTACTGTAAATATCGTGGTTAGGACGCCAATGATTAGATACAACCCGTATTCCGGCAGCTCCATACCGTAATGATATTTCAGCCCCGAGGCGAACTGGGTAGCTATTAGACCTGTTGTAGTGGACAATCCACCCACCGTGGCAAATATTCCAATCACGTCTATTACCTTACCCCAGAAGCCTCTAACACGATCACCAATCACGTAATAGAAAGCGCTGGAAAGTCTGAAGGGGAGATCTTTGGTATAGCAAGCGTGGGCGAGCGGAATCGTCAACATGACGTAAATTGCCCAGGGTGTCAGTCCCCAGTGAAAGAAGGATGTGGTCATCGCGTTGTTCGCCGCGGTGTCTGTCATCGCCTCGCCACCGAAGAAAGGGGGCGGCGTCATAAAGTGATATGCGGGCTCAGCCGGACCGTAAAATACAATTCCCGCGGCAATCGCGGCTCCAAAGAGCATTGAAAACCACGAGAACTTTGATATCTCCGGCTCGTCATCCGGTTTTCCCAGCTTCATTTTTCCGTAGTCCGTCACCAGCATCACGAAAGCCGACGCAACGATCAAGAATCCCGTCAGAAGCCATAGCCAGGCCCAGGAAGTCGTCATCCAGTTAAATACGTTTTGGACGACGTTCTCCATATTGGTCGGAAAAATTATTGACCAGAGAACAAATCCTACGATCAAAATGGCCGAAAACCAAAATATGTAAGGATCATAAGACCTTTCGTCTTTGGACTTACTTGACATGTAATCCTCCCGTTACGTTAGATCAGTAGTAGTTTTGTTAGTGTCGATTGATAGGCCAATCTATGGATGGTACCGAAACTGAGAGACAGTCCCGGCATTGGGCCTATCCTGATAACTGCGTACGCCATAGTTTAGCGCATTATTGCAGGTTTAAGTTATGATTGACGGCCGGATATACAGGACCGAGTTAGGTAATTCGATCCATATAATCCTGGAGTTTCTCGTCAATCTCGGGTTCCAGAGGTGGAGCTTCGAATTCACCCAGTATCGATTCGCATAATTCGTGTGCCCGATCGACCGTCGATTTCGAGGCTTCCTCGGAATCGAAACCTTCTCGATTGCTCAGAGCCGGAACCCGAAAGTCCTTCATGTGCTCTATAGTGGACGGTTCCTTCAGGTAATGACCTGAATGACCGACGTTCTGGATCGCGTCTTTGCCTACGGTCTCTTCATTTACGGCCAGACCTTTCTGGTAGTTATTTACCATATCCAGAATTTCGTCGTCCATGACGAACTTCTCGTAGGACATGGCCATATAGTTTTTGAGCAATCCCGCAGAGTGAAGAACGAAGTCCATGCCATGACCAATTGAAGCGTTAAAAGTCATCATCGACTCGTACCCTGCTTGCCCGTCGGCCATTAGCGAGTCAGTAATGGACCCTCCACCCCTGCACGGAACATCATAGTGCCTGGCCAGCTGGGCAGTAGCTCCGATAAACTTTGCGTACTCGGGGCTTCCAACGGCCAGATCGCCGGTATTCATGTCAACTATAGTTGAAGCTGAGCCGTAAACGACCGGTGTACCTGGGTTAACCATCTGCGAAAGAACGATGCCCGTCAAAACTTCCACGTTCTGCAGGGTAATCGTACCGGCTACGGTGACTGGACCAGTCGAACCAGCCATAATAAGAGAAGCAATAACTGTGGGCTGGTTGAATCTTGCATGCTCCATGAGGGCTTCGAGCATCCGGTTATCGTAGCCAAGCGGGCTCGTGGTGTTAATCAGCGTAATCACAACAGGACGGTCGCAGATTATCTCTTCTTCCCCCATAAGAATGCTGGCCATCTGGATGGCTTCCCGCGCCTTCTTCTTTCCCAGTGCACTCCCCATCAGAGGCTTGTCGGAATACTTCGCCCCCGCGTACATCATTTTCACGTGTCTCTCTTCGTCGTCGAGATCGGTCGGTTCTACTAACACCCCTCCAACCACGTCCAGATTATCGCTGGCTTGGGCAAGCTTGGTGAAATTCTCGTAGTCCTCGTAGGTCGCGTCTCGGTTGTTACCATCCATGTCCGTGACCCATGGAGCGCCGTATCCTGGTGCCAGAACTCCGCTGTTTCCCCCGATTTCTACGTTTTTGTCAGGATTTCTCGCGTGAAGAGTAAAAGATGAGGGCACTTTATCTAGATATTCTTCGACCATATCCCCCGGTAGAAACACTTTTTCCCCTTCTACTCGTGCACCGTTATCCTTAAATACTTTTCGTGCCTCTTCGTTGTTAATTTTGACACCGGTCTCTTCAAATATCTCCATTGAGGTTTTATGGATTAAATCGACCTCATCCTCCGAAAGCAAATCTTTGGTGAGAAAATTTTGCTCTATCATTTTTCCTCCTATGGTTGGTCAAATCAATTCATTTATTTAGTTATCTCCATAATTCACCAGAAGGCTAAGTATGCTTTTTTCGGTAATAACTTTGTTCGGCAATATTCATAGCTTATTTTAGAAATATATCCACATTATACTAAAATAACGCGCGAGTTCAATTCTCTCACACATAGCCTTTGGGCTCTGATCAATCTTCCCGCTTCCTATTTACAACCCGGTAAAGGCCACTAGTTGATTAAGCAAACCTTATTTTTTACACTTTGCTACTATTTCGCGTCAAAGGGTGAGACAATGAAAGGAAGATATTTTACCTCTGAATCAGTAACGGAAGGACATCCTGATAAAGTTGCGGACAGAATATCGGACGCTGTTCTTGATAGGGTTCTCGAAGACGACCCCGAGGGAAGAGTTGCCTGTGAGACATTCGTCAGTACTGGTTTGGTCCTGGTTGGAGGAGAAATTACCACTGAGACATACGTGGACATTTCAACCGTGGCCAGAAATACCGTACTTGACGTTGGGTATGACGATACCAAGTACGGATTTAATGGAGATGATTGTGCCGTCCTTACCAGTATAGACGAACAGTCCCCGGATATTTCTCAGGGAGTAAGCAAAGCACAGGAAGTCCGAAACAAACAAGAGAAAGAGAACCATTACGACGAACTAGGGGCCGGTGATCAGGGTATCGTTTACGGATACGCCTGTAAAGAGACCAAATCCTATATGCCCCTGCCAATAACTCTAGCTCACCGATTAACAAAGAAACTATCGGAAGCTCGAAAGACGGATCAAATCCCGAATCTTAGACCTGACGGCAAATCCCAGGTAACGATAGAATACGAAAAAGGTGAACCGGAAAGAGCCGATACGGTCATTCTCGCTGCTCAGCACGATCCCGAACTGGACGAAGAAGCCCTCTCCCAGAAACTTACCAAAAAAGTTGTTCGACCGGTAATTGGACGCTGGCTGGACAAAGACACGAATATATTCGTCAATTCTTCGGGTAAGTTCGTAAAGGGTGGTCCTCCTGCAGATACCGGGATGACGGGAAGAAAAATCATAGTAGATACTTACGGAGGATACGGAAGCCACGGAGGAGGGGCTTACTCGGGCAAGGATCCGACAAAAGTAGACCGTTCCGGCTCCTATATGGCCCGCTATATTGCTAAAAACATTGTAGCTTCAGGAATAAGCGAAGAATGTGAAGTTCAAATCGCCTATACCATAGGTAAAGCTAACCCTTTAGCGGTAACTATAGATACTTTTGGCACCAGCAACATCGGAGACGACAGGATAGTTGAGGCAACAGAAGAGATATTTGATATGCGCCCGGCAGCAATAATCGATAAATTCCAGTTGAGGCGACCGATTTACACTCCTTTATCGTCCTACGGGCATTTTGGTCGAGACGACCTGGATCTCCCCTGGGAAGAGACGGACAAAAAGGTCGAACTCAAGGAAAAACTACTGCAATAACACTAGCCCCATGCCCCTTACCTGGCAACCGATTTAACTTTAAAATCCTAGACATAGACAAAATCCCAGCAGCCAGGTAAGGGGCATGGGGTTTGGAACAAAAGTGAAGTTATTGCTTAGAATCTACAACTCTCTCCCGCACAGTGGTGAAAGAACTTAGCAGGAAATTCAGTGTACGAGAATACAATTTTGTCCTGGTGCAATTTTCATATCAGGGCTTTTTCTCGAATTTTCTCCTCTGCAAATTCGATAAAATCATCCAGCGGTCTCGGTCCGAGATCTTCCTCCGTCCTTAATCTGAGCGAGACTTCGCCAGATTCCTCCTCTCTATCTCCAACTACCAGCATATACGGTATCTTTTCCAGTTGAGCCTCATGAATCTGGCGAGACAGGTTCTCATCCATATCCGTCCTGGCCTCTACTCTGATCCCGGAGCCAGCTATCTTCCCGGCAACCTCTTCCGCGTATTCGTTATTGGCCTCAGTTACAGGCAAAACTACCGCCTGAAGCGGTGAGAGCCAAACCGGGAACGCTCCTTTATAGTGTTCTACGAGAATACCGAAGAACCGCTCTAGAGTCCCGAGTAACGCCCGGTGGATCATGTAGGGCCGGTGCTCCTCTCCGTCGGTGCCCATATAGGTCATGTCGAATCTTTCGGGCAAGTTGAAATCGAACTGGACAGTTGTCGTCTGCCACAATCGACCCAGAGCGTCCTCTAAATGAACGTCGATCTTCGGACCATAAAAGGCCCCCTCACCTTTCTCGACATTGTAATCAAGTCCAAGATCCACGATCGCTTCATTCAGCGCTTCCGTGGCCTTTTCCCATTTATCCTGATCACCCACGGACTTCTCAGGTTTGGTCGAGAGAGCTACTTCGTAGTCCTCGAATCCAAATGCTGAAAGTATATCAAAAGTCAGATTTAGTACACCGGTAACTTCGTCTTTAACCTGGTCCGGAGTTGCAATAATGTGAGCGTCGTCCTGAGTAAATCCCCTCGCCCTGAGTAATCCATGAAGAACTCCGGATCGCTCGTGCCGATATACGGTTCCCAGTTCCGCCCATCGGAGGGGCAAATCTCTGTAACTTCTGGTACGGCTCTGATATATCTGAACGTGAAACGGGCA
Organism: uncultured Thermotogae bacterium; assembly: GCA_964649445.1. GTDB lineage: Bacteria > Bipolaricaulota > Bipolaricaulia > M55B111 > M55B111 > JAGXLP01. The sequence continues at coordinate 48,754 of CAZYPS010000003.1, forward strand.
ATTCATCGGTTTGAGGAAGTATTCCTGGTTACTTTCCTTCATCGGCGGGAACATGTCCTCGCGAAAGTAATCTAGATGTCCACTTTTTTTCCAGAGGTCGCTCTTTCCTATGTGGGGAGTAGAGACGAATTCATAGTCGGCTTCCCTGTGCTTATCTCGCCAGAAATCCTTGATAACGTTGAGCATTTCGGTCCCTTTGGGGTGCCAGTACACCAGTCCGGGTCCGACTTCAGGATGAAAAGTAAATAGATCCAGTTCGGGGCCGAGTTTTCTATGATCCCGTTCCTTGGCTTCTTTCTGTCTTTCGATGTATTCTTTTAATTCCTTTTCCTCGGTAAATGCAGTTCCGTATACTCGCTGGAGCATGACATTATCCTCGTTGCCTCGCCAGTACGCACCTGCAACGTCGAGAAGTTCAAAGTGTTCAAGCTGACCGGTATTTCTTAAGTGGGGTCCTTCACATAGGTCCGTGAACCCGTCCTGGCGGTAAAAGGTCACCTCTTCCTCTCCTTCCGAGACGAATTCATCCAGAAGTTCCAGTTTGTACTCCTCCTCCTGGCCCCGGAGGTGATCTCGTGCCTCTTCAACATCCAGGGCAAACCTCTCTATCTCGTATTCTTCTTCAATAATCTTCCGCATTTCACCCCTTATCTCGTCGAAGTCCTCTTCCGACAGGGTTTCAGGAAGATCGAAGTCGTAGTAGAATCCGTCATCTATCGCCGGGCCTATCGCCAACTTGACGTCGTCATATAACCGTTTGACGGCTTGAGCCAGTACGTGAGAGGCGGTGTGTCGAAGTACTTCCACTGCCTGAGGTGAATCTATAGTGATTATCTCGAACTCACCTTCTTCGCTGACTTTATCTCTCAGGTCAAGCAGTTCACCATCCAGGGTGGCCCCCACCGTAGCATCGCCCAATCCTGAACCTATATCGTATGCAATGTCAATTACTCTCTTGCCCTCTTCGACCTCTAACTCGTCTCCGTCCGGCAGGGTAAGTTTCATCTTGTTCACCCCTGATAAAATATTTTTGTTCGTCGAAAAAATTACAGAATATATCGGGAAAGATCCCTATCTTCTATTATTCTCTCCAGTTTGTCCTTAACGTACTGTCGATCAATTTCTTGTACCCCCGGATCCATCGACGGGGCATCAAAAGAAATCTCTTCCATTAACTTTTCCATCACTGTTTCCAGTCTCCTTGCTCCTATATTTTCCGTCGTTTCATTCAATTTTGCGGAGGCCCGGGCTAGCTCGTCAATCGCTCCCTCGGTAAACTCAAGTTCGAGCCCTTCTACCTCCAGCAGAGCCTTGTATTGTTTAACTAACGCATCTTTGGGCTCGGTCAGAATCCTCTTAAACTCAGGGACGTCGAGACTATCAAGTTCGACCCTGATCGGCAACCGACCCTGAAGTTCGGGAATAAGGTCCGAAGGACTGGAGACGTTAAATGCACCCGCCGTGATGAAAAGTACGTTCTCGGTATTTATCGTACCCTGTTTGCTCCTCACTGTGGAACCTTCTAACAGTGGCAATATGTCCCGCTGAACACCCTGGCGAGAAACTCCGGGGCCTCCGCCTCCTGACTCACCCGGCCTATCTCTAGCTATCTTATCAATTTCGTCCAGAAATATTATTCCTGATTCTTCAGCCAGCTCAATTCCTCTCCGCTTTATTTCCTGTTCGTTGAGAAGCTTATCTACTTCCTGATCGAACAGCAGGTCTCTGGCTTCTTCTATCTTTACTCGTTTGGTCTCTTCCTTCGAAGGGAATATGTTGCCGAGCATATTACCCATATCAATCCCCATCTGATCCATCCCCTGGTCGGAAAAAACTTCCACCTGGGGAGTCCTCGACTGTTTAATTGACACTTCTATATAGCGATCATCCAGTTCACCCTGGCGTAATTTACGCTTCAGCTTGTCCCTGGTCCGCTCAAGACTCTCTGCCCGCTCTTCTTTCGCGTCCTCGGCGGGTAACAATTTATCAAGGATTCTATCTTCGACCATGGCCCGTGCCTCGTCCTCAACTTTCTCTACCTCGGACTGTCGGACCATTTCTATTCCTCTACTCATGAGATCTCTTATCATGGACTCCACGTCCCGCCCCATATACCCTACTTCCGTAAACTTGGTGGCTTCTACCTTCAGAAATGGAGCATCGGCAATATTGGCCAATCGACGAGATATTTCCGATTTGCCAACTCCCGTGGGTCCTATCATCAGGATGTTCTTCGGTTTTATTTCGTCCTTTATTTCCCCTTCGACCCTCTGTCGCCTGACCCGGTTCCTCAGAGCTATAGCGACGGAACGCTTTGCCTTGTCCTGCCCGATGATATATTCGTCCAGCTTGGCAACTATCTGTTCCGGAGTTAATTCTTCTTTATCGGAATCAAGTATTTTCGGTAAATTGATCATTATTCCTCCATAAGCATCTACCACTCTATCGTTTCAACCGATAACTGGTCGTTCGTATATACGTCAATAGACGAGGTCAAAAGCAAAGATTCTTTGGCTACTTCTTCCGGCGAAAGCTGAGAGTGTTCCAGTAGAGCTCGAGCTGCTGCAAGAGCATAAGAACCACCAGATCCAATACCAATAACGTTGTGATCCGGCCGGAGCACATCCCCAGCTCCCGAGATCAGAAGCAATGATTCCGAATTCACCACGACCATCAGGGCCTCCAATTTTCTGAGAATCTTGTCCGTTCGCCACTCCTTTGTAAGCTCCACTGCGGCCCTTTCAAGTTTTCCGCTGTATTGCTCCAGCTTCCCCTCAAATTTATCAAATAGTGTCATTGCATCAGCTGTCGATCCGGCGAAACCGGCCAATACCTCGCCATCGTAAAGCACCCGGACTTTGTTCGTATTATTCTTGACCACCGTATCTTCCATAGTTGCCTGACCATCGGAAGCAACCACTGCCTTCCGCTTCTCGGGAGATCTAACTGCAATTATAGTGGTACTCTCTATCTTCCCACCTTTGGAACGGTGGTTTTTTTCGCTCGCTAACATGGCTATATACCCCACGTAAATTTAAAATTTAAATTAGAACTATTCAGAATAATGAGGATCCCAGAAAGCAAAACCAAATTGTGAACTACTCAATCGGGATCGTAGAAGTTTACCGATTTGGTCAGGCAGTATCAACTTCCCTCCTGTCGAACCCACAATGGGAGCATTTGAAATCCGGAAAAACTCCCCCGCAGGCTGGACATTCGTGCCACCCTTGTTTAAGTCTTACTTTCCTTTTTTTCTGCTGGGTAATCAGAAGCGATTTCAAACTTTTCCTGGCCGATACATCAAGTTCAGTATCCATCAGCGCCTTTTCTATCTCTTCCAGCTCTTCCTCGCTAAGGCTAATTTCCTCAATATCATAACTAACATTATCCTTCCCGGTCACTTCCGGAAATTGGCCAAGCTGAAATTTTAATTTATCGACCTTAGAATGGGTTAAATTCTCATTTAATTTGCCCAGAAACTCTTCCTCCAGAAATGATAATTCTTGTTTGGCCGCTGCTGACGGAACTTCGAGGACAAGGCTCCCACCCTGGACTTTTTTAGGCCGAGCAACCTTTCCTAGTTCACCCGCGATTTCAGCCCAGACGAAAACCGGTTCCTGTTTTTCGTACTCTGAAAGTAAGTTATTCTTTTTGAAGATGGCCGCGAGAGAGCCTCTGTTGAGAGTCATTGCCTTTCTAGCCCCCCTTCCGTGATTTTTAGCACGGAGAACTCACCGGATAATTTCCTGAACGAAGGAGATCTAGCTGCAGTGGTCATAAAAATCTGCGGCTCTTCGGGCAGGTTTTCGAGAAAGGCTTCTCCCCTCTCTCTGTCGAGTTCACTGAGGATATCGTCCAGCACCAGGATCGGCAACTCATCGAACCTTTCCTCGTACAACTCAAGGTAGGCAAGGTACGTTGCAATGACCGCAGTTCTCAACTCGCCCTGAGATCCGAAAGTCCTGAGATCTTTACCATTCAGAAGGTATTCGAACTTGTCCCTGTGTGGGCCGACAACCGAAGTTTCTCGCTTGAATTCTTTTTTTCTATTCCGGTCGAGCTTTTCGGAAAGAAGCTCCCGTATCTCGTCCTTTGTCTTGTCGACAAGACCGTCCTCCGAATAACTTAAATTAAGTTCCTGTTCGGTCCGGACAAACTGGCCGTATATACCAGGTAGATACCGGTTCAGTTCCTTAAGGTAATTTGCCCTTTCCTCGGTTATCCGGGCTCCAAGCTCGATCAACCTATCGTTCAAAACTTCCATAAACTCCTCGTTTATCTCGTCCTTTTTCAGGAGAGTATTCTTTTTCTTAAGCTCCCCATTGTACTCCGACAGAAGGTTCTCGTAATCGTTGCTTAGCTGGCTCAAATGACGATTTAACAGGGTACGCCTGCGCCGGGGTGAACCTTTAGAAATATAGAGATCCTCGGGGACGAAAGTATGGGTCGGGACGAGAGAACTAAGTTCCGATTGCTTGCCGGTTTTCGAGTTGATCTTTACCTCTTTCGCCTCTCCTTCCTTGAGGTAAACTACAACTTCGTCGTCACTCGTCAAAGTCATCCTGACCAGCGCGTACTCCGAATCCCAGTTTATCAACTCACTCTGTCGGGAGCCCTTTATGTTGTCTCCTGTGGAGACGAAATGGATCGCCTCACAGAAATTAGTTTTGCCAGAGCCGTTAGGGCCAAAAATAAGGTTCAACCTATGATTCGGCTCGACTTTAAGTTCTTCGAGATTACGATAGTTCGTTAACTTTAACTTGTCAATTTTCATTAACACGGATCACTCTGACCGAGATATGGTACTTTCCGACAAATAAGCCTCGAAAAAATCAGAAACTCTTTCCTGATATTCTCGCGGGAATATCTCGAATGCCCCAAGGTGCCATGCTCCCTCCACAAGCCACAATCGTTTAGCCCCCCCTGTGTTCTCGTATATTAACTGGGAATTAATAGGTCCAAGCGACCGATCTTCCATCCCGTGAATCAAGAATAACGGCACATCCAGCTGCTTTACCCTCTCAGCAAGGTTGGTTTTTCCGTAGACATCAAAGTTCAAGCTAAACCTGGCTATTCCCATATAAAATGGGAAGAATACCTGCATTACTTTATCCTCTTGCTCCCTACCGTAATTTGAAGCAGCTATCTTGAGATTGGCATAAGGACTATCCGCCACTATTGCATCTATTCCTGGAGCTTCCAAACCAGCTATTATCGCTGCAGAAGCACCAGCTGAGCCTCCCCAGACCCCGACCGTACCAACTCCTTTTTCCTCCTTCAGAAAATCAACCGCGCTAATTATATCCTGGCTTTCAAAATAGCCGAACCCGTACCTATTTCCTTCGCTCTCTCCCGTGCTGCGCGGGTCGAAGAGCAATACGTCAAAATTGCTATCGTAAAGGTGTTCTACTGGTGCCTCCTTAAGCACATCCCACCTATTCCCCCCTAATCCAGGTGCAAGTATAATGGCCCTAGAGGATTCTTCGTTGTCGATAAACCAGCCCTTTACCGTAAATTCGTCACCGGACTCGAATTCGACGTCCTCAAACGGGAGATCCCAATTACCCGGAGTAACAGTTCCTACCTCGCCTCTCGGAGAATTATAAACCTGACCATTAATAGTGGCGCTAATATTGTAGAGCGCCCTCCCCGTCCCAAGTAATGCCAATAGGACGATAAAAGGCAGCATGTTAATGTATAACCGGGTAGTTCCGTCGTGTTTCATAACGGTAAATTTTAGCTTGCCCCATCACCTGTAACAACTGCAAGGAAAGAAATTTAATACTATATTAAGTTTCAAATCAGGTTTATCACCTGCTCGGATAATCTCGCTCATAACTTTACAGATAAATCATTTAGTTCGAAAGAACGGTCCTGGAGTTTAAGAACTTTTCGATTTTCCTTAAACTCAGTGGCAGGCTTATATTCGTTTACTGGAGGAACTGATGAACAGTAGTTTCGTTTTTGGAGTCGATATCGGTGCAACCTGGATTAGAGTTGCTATTTCCGATTCTTCCGGGAATATACTGACAAAGGACAAAGAACCTATCGACACATCGTCAAATCTGGGTTTAAGCAGGCAGATAGAAACCATCGGCAAAAAACTCTGCCAGAAAGTTAACCGTGACACTGAAGGCCTATCCGGTATAGGTATAGCCTCGGCGGGTCCGATGAACAGGAAAGAAGGAAAATTAGCAAGCCCTTCTAATATCCCACTTGAAGAAGTTCCGCTGGCGGAACCGCTTGAGGAAACGTTCGACACTCGGGTAGAACTAATAAATGACGGAGTTTCCGCAGTCCTCGCGGAAAGTAAATACGGCGCTGGTGATGATTACGAGAATCTAGTTTATATAACTATCAGCACCGGTATAGGTGGCGGTGTTATAGTGGACGGACATCTACTACTCGGCAAAAACGGTAACGCAGCCGAGGTGGGACATATCACCATAGACGAAGAGGAAAAATTAAAATGCGGGTGCGGGTGCAGAGGTCACTGGGAAGCGTACTGCTCCGGCTCCAACATCCCGGATTTTGTCAGGTTGAAGCTGAAAGATATTAAGCTGGAAGGGAGAAACACCCCACTCCAGGAAGAAAAAAAGAGTGATTTCCAGGATTTTCGACCTCGGGACCTATTCGAATACGCGAAACAGGGAGACGAACTGGCGCTGGACCTGGTCTATGAGATCGGACGCCGGAATGCGATAGGTTTCGCTGCGGTAACGGAGGCGTACGATCCTGAACTCATTACGGTCGGAGGCGGCGTTGCAATTAATAATCCAGAGCTGATACTGAAACCGATCAAAGAAAAAATTACCAACTACACGCAAAACGAAGTACCTGAAATCAAAATAACTCCTTTAGAAGAGGAAAACGTGCTCTATGGTGCCATAGCCAGGGCGTTAACTTTATCCTAAGATAGGCTCTCTAAATATAGAGTTTACCAGCAGCCAGTACTTCCACCTGACTATGCGATAATTGAGCACCTTTTACTCGACCGGATTCAACTTTCAGAACAACTTCTGTTGTATCGGGTCCTCCTATATAATTCTCTTTTCCACCTGATTCGAACCTAAGTTTCAGGTTACCGGACCCGATAATCGAACCTCGTTCGATCATACCTATCGCGACTGCTATCGTGCCCGTACCGCAGGCAGGTTCTATCAAACCTTCCGATAAATTGTGGGGGAAAATCAATCGACCGTCGCTGGAACTATCTTCCTCCGGTTTTCCAACTACGGCAAAATCCCTGTTCTTTTTTCCCGTGGCAAACTCCCTTTGGAATTCATCCTGAAGTTCTATCAACGTCCGCTTCGTTGGCTGGTCCAGTGGATTAAAGGAGGCATCAGGGAATTTTTTTATTATTTCCTCTACAAAAGTCACGAAAAAATCCCCAACCCGAAAGCTTTGCACTCCCCGGACTTTCCCGGCCTCGACTCCTTTATCGTAGATCGCTTCGACAAATGGACTCATGTCGGTTATAACGCTACCCCCGTCGTCATTACTGATGGAAAAAGTATCGAGTCCGGTTTCCAGGAAGAAATCCTTCCCGGGCTCCGGGAAATTCAGTTTAAATAATTCCGGGAGATTTATATCCCGGTGCGCTTTGCCAAGCACCTGAGTCAACCCCCCACACATAGGAAGATAGTCCCGTGAATTTAGGTCTATGATTCTGGCTCGGAGGTGAGAATTTTCCGACCCTTCGTACAGCAAGCCAAGCTGATCGCCGCCGATATGAGGTGGTTCCATCACTTTAAGGCCCAGCTCAAGCTCGGACTCCTTTGGAAACACTCGCCGGGGAGCCAGAATAATCTCGTTCCCCCCCATGTGACCTTTGAGAAAAGGGATTGATTTCTTCAACTCAGGATCACCTTTTACTTAACTTTTCGTCCATAAAAACTACCAAACACTGTTAACCAGTAAGAATACTCCAGTATAATCGCGATTAGTTGTCGATCTCAATCAAAGTATAAATTGTGGAAGTCTTTTGCTAAAATAAGAATGTCTAATATTCTCTTAGTAATTTAACCTGGCAGAAACAAAGTGAGTTCGATTCCATGGATTTATTAGAAGAAACGAGAAAATTCCTTGTCCGTTACGCCATAGAGGACAGTTCTATTCTTGTTGCAGTATCCGGAGGAGTTGACTCAACTGCACTTCTCCATACCCTTCTGGAACTGAGATCGGAATTCGACCTCGAACTCTCCGTTGCCCATCTCGACCATGGAGTTCGGGGCGAAGCCTCGGCCGAGGATGCCGAGTTCGTTCGAAAAATGGCAGATGAGCTTGGACTCAATTCTACAGTAGAGAAGAGATCGGTTGAGCAGGTTAAAGAGGAAGAGAGCCTATCCATCGAAGAAGCAGCAAGAGCGGCAAGATACAGTTTTCTCGACCGGGTCGCCCGGGAAGAAGGAGTGGGCTTCATCGCTCTGGGTCATAACAGGAACGATCAGGCAGAAACGGTAATCATGCATCTGATTAGAGGGGCAGGGCTTCGCGGCTTAGGCGGAATGAAGGAAAAAAAGAATAAGTACATCAGACCGTTTCTCCACGTGCCGAGAAAAGAAATAAACAACTACGTCGAAGAAAAGGGCATCGATTACCGATTCGACCAAACCAACGAGGACACTACTTTCACTCGCAATCGAATTAGACACGAACTGATACCGAAGCTAGAAGAAGATTATAATCCAGGGATTGTCGATAACATCGTGCGACTTGCGAACCTTGCTCGGAGCGCCCAGGGATTCATCGAAGGGCAGGCGGATAGAATCTCCAAGAAAATAAGAACAACTGATGAGGCATGCGGAGTATGCTTTAATAGAAATAAACTCCTTGAACTCCATCCTCACCTTCAGCGAGCGACGGTCCGAAGATTTATCAAGGAAGCAAAAGGAAACCTCAAAGACGTTACTTTTTCTCACGTCGAAAGTGTTCTTAGTAAATTACGGGAGGAGCCTGCAAGTACTCAGCTTGATCTTCCCGGCATTGCTTTTAGTTTAGACCGAAATGAGGCCTGCTTCGGCGAAGGACTGAAAAGGGAAAGCCAACCCTCCTTTTTTTACGAGATTCAGCCCGGAGAATCCGCAGAGATAGAAGAAGTCAACCTTAAAATTTCCTCCGAAACGAAATCAATAGACGAGAAACGAAAGTCCGATCATTTTCACTCCGAAAGATTGATTGAAGTAGTGGATTGGGGTAAGGTTGAACAACCCATTGCAGTCAGGAACAGGAAAGACGGGGATCGGTTTGTCCCACTGGGAATGAATGGAAGTAAGAAACTCAAGGATTTTTTCATTGACCTTAAAGTACCCGTAAAAGAACGAAATAGGATACCGCTCGTCTGTGACAACAGAGGAATAATCTGGGTCCTGGGCTACAGAATAGACGATCGCTACAAAGTTGATGAGACGACTAACAAAATTTTAACCATGAAAGCGAGGGAAATATGACAACTGTACTGCTTTTTCTTGCCGTTCTCTCTTTTCTAATCGCTATTCACGAGGGCGGGCATTTGATATCTGCCAAACTCGCCGGAGTCTGGGTTCACGAATATTCCATCGGGTTTGGTCCCAGCTTAATAAGTCGGAAGATCAACGAGACATCTTATTCGTTAAAACCCATACCGTTCGGGGGATTCGTTAAAATGGCCGGTGAAGATGTAGGAAAAGGGGCGGAAAAGGACGAGAACGTCCCTGAAGAAAGGAAGTTCTATTCCCAGTCACCAGGTACGAAGATGCTTATATCAGTTTCGGGGCCGGCGATGAACCTCCTGGCCGCCTTATTGATAATGATTATCGCCGTCGGTATGACCGGTACACCACGAGTATCTATCTATGGATTTCTCGAAAATTCCCCCGCCAGAGGTAAACTCCAGCGCGGCGATCAAGTATTGTCCATAGAGGGTAAAAACATAACCTCGACCAATCAGCTAAACTCCCTAATCCAGCAAGGTCAAGGAGACCCATTGTCCGTCACCGTTTATCGGAGCGGCGAGGAGAAGGTCTTAAGATTAAATCCTGAGTATTACGAAGAACATGGCAAATATATGCTGGGGGTTAAGCTAGGGAGTGCAATGAAAAACGAAGTTACACAGGTTAATAACGAGTCCCTTCTGGGAAACGCCGGGTTAAAAAAAGGAGATCGGCTAGTAGAGATAAACAGGACATCGGTGAATAACGGTGCTACGGTCTTAGCCGCCCTGGAAGAAGTGGAAAAAGGTGAACCGGTAACATTCACGATAACCCGAAATGGAGAAACAACCGATCTAACTATTGAGCCGGAAAACCCCGAGGACGCTTTTAGGGGATTCTCTTTAAAAACAATAAGAGATCCTATAGGGCCAGTTACCGCGATAAATAAGGGGGTAAATCAGATTAAAAGCCTGATAGTCCTTACCTATCAGGGAATAAGAATGATTATAAGAGGGGAGATGGATGCCGGTCAGGCAGTAGCAGGCCCGGTTGGGATTGCTAATATACTGGGCCAGAGTGCCCGTCAAGGGATATATTCGCTCTTCTTTATGATCTCCCTTATAAGTTTAAACCTCGGGTTAATTAACCTGGTTCCTTTTCCAGCTCTGGACGGAAGTCGGATCGGTTACGCCACGTACGAATTAATCAGGGGAAAGCCCATACCGCCCGAAAAAGAAGGGCTGATTAATTCAATCGGATTTCTGATTTTAATAGGCTTAATGATCTTCATAACTTACAAGGATATTATTCGTTTCTTCACTTAAGCTCCGGTCTACATAGCTGGTGTTCGGCGTTAGAATAAAATAAAATAATACAGATATTCTGGATAAGGAGGCCGAAAGCCCAATGAACTTATCCAAGGAAAATTTGATTCAAACCGCGAACAAGTTGAGGCCTACCTTCAGGCAGGCCAGACTGGCTTTTCTACTTTTCTTTACGCTGACAATGCCGCTCGTAATTTACCTTGGAAACACGGAATACGGGTACACGAAAACGATCTACACTTTTATCTATATCTCTCTTCTTACGATAATCTGGCTGGTGGAACTGTTCCTTAACGAGGGGAGGGAAATATCACTAACCCGGCTATCAATTCCCGTGGGCCTGCTCGTTCTCTCCGGACTGTTATCTTTAGTTAACGCACCCAGCAAAGGAGTCGTGCTTCAGAGCCTGGGATTACTTGTCTACCTTTACCTTGTATATCTCCTTATCGTCAACACCATAAAGACCGAAACCGAGGTGATATACCTCCTAATTGCTCTTATAACTTCCGGGTTCGGGGCAACTATCTACGGACTCCTCCAGTATCTGGGAATAGTGAGGGGCGCACATGGTTTTGCAGCGAGGGCCGGTTCAATAATTAGCGTAATGGGAAATCAAAACTATCTCGGTGGATTCCTCTCTTATCTGTTTATCCCGACATTCGCACTGATTTTGATAGTAAATTCGAAGATTCTCAAAACTTATCTTATTCTTGCCCTGGGCCTCTTCTTCTTCATTCTCTTCCCTATCGGAGCTCGAGGTGCCTGGTTAAGCCTGGTATTTGCCTCACTGGTTTTCGCGGGTGGATTGCTATATTACACACCGATAAGTAACCCGAGGAAACTGTGGCTGACTCTTCTGGTTATAGTTCTAGTGCTGCTTGTGGCTTATTTGTTCGCTTCAGCTCCGGGGCCGTTGAACTCCGTTCTATCTTACTCTGCCCCGGAAGACGGCGATAGATCGTGGGGTATATTTACGCCCGTCATCGGGCCGCTCGTAACGGAGCTGGTGGAAAAAGGAGGTGCACGGGTCGAGGACTGGTACATCGGACTGGAGATGCTCAAGGACCACCCGTTCGTGGGGATAGGTCTGGGTAACTATAAGATAAAATTCCTCGAATACAGAGGGAAGTTTTTGACATCCGAAAAAGGTGATAATTTCGGGGGATTTATTCCAAGAGGCGCCCAGGCGCACAACGAGTACGTACAGTTTACCGCTGAGATGGGGTTAATCGGCCTGATAGCTATCGCGGCGGCAATAATTATTCTCCTGCTGAATATTTTTGGCCGGGTGACCCCCCCGGGTCCGCCTGATCAATGGTCGACATTAACACTTGGATTTGCCCTTGCAGGGGGGATAATCGGTTATTTGATACATTCCGGGGTAAGTTTTCCTGCTCATCTGCCGGCTTCCTCGTTTGCTGTGGTCACGTTTCTGGGCATGGTGAACTCAGAGGCGTTCGGCGATACCGAGTATACCTTAAACATTTCTGGGTTTACCCGCTCCCTGGTTTTATTAATTATTTTTGCCTTCCTAATCACGGTAACAGTATTCGCTTACAGGGACTGGAGGGCCAATGTGCTTATGGGGAAAGGGAAAAACCAGATCCAGTACGGCAACTACCACGTAGCAAAAGAGCGGTTAAAAGATAGCCTGACTCTGGATTTTTATCCCAGACAGACGTATTACTTCCTCGGAGTGGCCGAGCGACAGCTGGGCAATGACAAGCAGGCCCTTGAGTATTTCGAGAAAACTCTGGGCAGGTTCGAACCCTACAATCTTTACCTCCAGCTCGGTACCCTTTACCGGAGCCAGAACCAGATGGATAAGGCAAAAGAAACACTTCGTAAATTCCTGACGCTCGGAGCGAAAGAATCCCTTAACCTAAAAGCGAAATTTTACCTGGCTACCATTGCAATTCGAGAAAAGAAAGTAGATGAAGCGGAGACCATCCTTCAGGAGATTTTAACCAAGGATCCGAAGTTCGAGAGGGCAATAATTCTCCGGGGTGATATTGCGGATTTCCGGGGAAACGACAGTAAAGCGAGAGAGAACTGGAAAGAAGCTCTACGGGTGATAAACGAGAAATTATCCAGCGTCAACCAAAAATTATCGGGGAAGGTTTCAATAGAAAACCTGGGAGACTTGAGATCGGAAAAAGAAAGATTGACCAGGATAAAGAAACAGGTAAGCGAAAAGCTCGAGAGTCCGTAACAATCGGGAGGTTATATGTATGGGATTTGCAGAACATCTAAACCAGTTTGACCCTGAACCCGAAATTGCTCGAATAGAGGATTTTATCGCTCACAAACAAACAACTATAGATTTCAACAAGGCGATAATAGGCCTATCCGGGGGTATAGACTCGAGTCTCACAACTGCACTGGCAATTCGGGCGCTATCGGGCAAAAGTATAGAAGTCGTATTTCTTCCAGAAGCTACAACTCCCGACCGAGACAGAAGCGACGTAGATAAACTGGCGAAGATTTACAATCTTGAAGTCCGAGTCATAGCAATAGATGGGTTCGTCTCGGCCTTTAAAGATGAGTTAGGTGAAATGTCGGAATTGACGAAAGCCAACCTGAAGGCAAGAATTAGGATGGTTATACTCTACTCTCTTGCAAACCAAAAAGACGGGCTCGTGCTTGGCACTGGAAATCTGTCCGAGTGGCTTCTGGGTTACTTTACTAAATACGGCGACGGTGCTGCGGATCTGGCTCCTATTATTCATCTATACAAGACGGAAATTAAGTCCATGGCAAACCATCTTGATATTCCGGACTCCATTATTTCGAAACCTCCTTCCGCAGGGCTCTGGGAAGGGCAAACGGACGAAGAAGAACTGGGGGGGAGTTACGAAGATATAGACAAAGTTCTCTACTTAAAACACGACAAAAACTATTCACTCGAAGATACAGGAGCTGCACTCGATATGAATCCAAATTTCGTGAAGAAGATTTACGAAATGGTGACGAATTCTTCGCACAAACGAGAAAAGCCTGCGGGACTTGAGAGAAGTTGATCTGAAAAGATAAACAATATTTATAGATCTCCTGATTTTGAGGAATGCTTAGCAAATATACCAGACGGGGGTAATAATGGGTATTTATAGATGGAAAACGGTTATATTGTCAGTCCTGGTAATCCTGACTCTGACGCAATTGTCGTTTGTTGCCGGAGCCGGCACGCCCAAACACGGTGGAACGCTCAGAGTAGCGTTGCCGGCCGAACCTCCGGGTCTCGATCCAACAACGCGTACGGCAGCAGTAATAGATCGCGTGCTCTACAATAACGTCTACCAGGGATTAGTTAGAATCGACAGGAATGGAAAAGTAGTACCTTCACTGGCTCGGGACTGGGAGGTTTCTGAGGACGGGACAGTGTATACTTTCTTTTTACAGAAAGGTGTTAAATTCCACAACGGCAAAGAATTTACCTCGGAAGACGTCAAATTTACTTTTAACAGAGCTCGAAGCGAAACGACGACAGTTCCCCATCCCGAGTACTTCGCTCCCATAGAGAGTATTGAAACCCCATCTCAAACCAAAGTTATAATAAACCTTTCTCAACCAAGTTCAATTTTTCTGTTTAACCTTGCAAGAGGCGACTCGGTAATCCTACCTGAAGGTATCGAAAACCCGTCGTCCAACCCGATAGGAACGGGTCCGTTCAAATTCGACAACTGGAAAAGAGGGTCGAATCTCCGGCTGACAAGATACGAGGATTATTACGATAGCGAGTTACCTTATTTGGAAGAAGTAGTCTTCGAGTTTATCGAAGACGTTAATACCAGAATTACTAGCCTGAAAAGCGGAAGAATAGACGCCATAGCTTACCTCAGCAGTCCGGAGAACGCCGTATCTCTAAAAGAAATGAACTCCATAAAAGTCCTGACCGGGCTGACGACCTGGGAGGTAATCCTTTCTATGAACAACTCCCGGAAGCCATTCTCCGACCCTCTGGTACGAAAAGCGATAAACTACGCTCTGGACAGAGAAGAAATAATCGAGGGTGCGACTTTCGGATTCGGGGAAGCGATAGGAAGTCTCATGAGCCCGACCAACCCAAATTACCTGGACCTGTCCTGGCTTTATTCACACGACCCGGACAAGGCTAGAAAGTTACTGGAGGAATCCGGCTATCCGGATGGTTTCGAAGCAACTCTGACCCTGCCCGCGTCTTACGAACTCTCCCTTCGATCCGGGAAGATAATTGCGGATCAGGTCAAGAAAGTCGGAATCAACCTCAAGATAGAAAAAATAAGCTGGGCTCAATGGCTTCAGAGGATTTTCTCGAATGCCGAGTACGACTTAACGATAATCGGACACTCCGAAGCATTTGATATATCTATCTTCGCCAATCCGGATTATTACTTCAACTACGAGAACGAAAGACTTCAACGGGTTCTCGAGAGGGCCGAACGTGAAACTGACGAAGCAACTAGAAGACAACTTTATTCAGTGGCTCAATGGATAATAGGGGAGGAAGTTCCTGTGGCTTTTCTCTTTTCCGCCCCAAGTCTTCCCGCAATGAAGGACGAAGTGATGAACTGGTGGAAAGATTATCCGATACCTTCCGTTGACCTAACGGAGGTCTGGCTAGATGACTGATACCCCGCTTTCCTCCCGACCGCAAGATGCTCGGTTACTACGTTAGCAGAAAGATCCTGGAGCTCGTTTTAACTCTAATACTAGTTTCTCTGGCCATATTTCTTGTGCTTAGATTGCTCCCTGGAGATCCTGCTCAGCTCGTCCTTGGAATGAATGCCTCACCTGAGAGCCTGGCCAGGCTGCGAGCGGAACTCGGACTGGACCAACCTCTACATTTTCAGTATCTAACCTGGCTAAAAGGGTTACTAACCGGCAACCTGGGAGAATCGATATTCTACGAAAAGAGCGTCAGAGCTTTGATCTCTTCCCGCTTGGCAGTAACACTGCCCCTAACTTTACTTGCCACCTTCGTATCGGTAGTAATCGCACTTCCGCTTGGTATGTTAGCGGCAATACACCACCGGGAACCAGCCGATTTCGGAATAATTGCTCTCTCTCAGCTGGGAATCTCGGTCCCCGCTTTCTGGCTGGGTATTCTGGGTTTACTCCTGTTCTCCGTCAAATTAAGCCTGCTGCCGTCGGGAGGTTTTACCGAATGGGGTACCAATCCCATCGAAGCAATGAGATCGCTCACGCTACCGGTGATTACGCTCGCAATAATTCAATCGGCCGCCCTCACCAGGATGACCAGGTCATCTGCTCTGGACGTTCTGTCTCAAGATTACATCATCGCAGCTCGGGGGCGGGGAATGCCGGAATTTAGAGTTCTTTACAAACATGTGCTCTCCAACTCCTTAGTTTCGATAATAACGCTTGTAGGGCTACAGATGGGCCAATTACTCGCCGGTGCAGTTATCGTCGAGAGCGTGTTTCATCTCCCCGGATTAGGACGATTGCTCATCCTGGCTGTAGAACAGAGGGACCTCCTGTTGGTTCAGGGGATTGTCACTATTCTGGTAGGGGCAATCATCACGATAAATTATCTGGTGGATTTAGCTTACGGAATCCTGGACCCCCGGATTAGGCTGACCTGACCGGAGGAAAGAGTGAAAAAGGTAAAAGTTCGGCTTCAGAAAATTTCCGCCTTTCCGAAAAAATGGGCAACTCCTCACCTCCTGGTTGGAGGAGCAATTATCTTCCTGGTTCTGGCGACTTTTGCCAGCAGTTACTTCCTCACCCCTTACCCTCCATCGAGCATGAATATAGATAACCGACTGCGTCCCCCGGATTCGAACCATCTTTTTGGTACGGACCAGTACGGCAGAGACCTTTTGAGTCGAGTAATGGTAGGCTCACGAAATAGCTTCGTTGTAGGCCTGATCGCCGTTGGTATCGGGATAGCCATCGGGGTACCAGCTGGAAGTATTGCTGCTTTCTTCGGTAGGGGTGTGGATACTATAGTTATGAGGGTAATCGATGCTCTATACGGGTTTCCCCCGGTAATAACGGCGGTACTCATAACTTCCCTGTTTGGGCCGGGGCTGAAGAACTCCATGATTGCGATCGGTCTGTTCAACATTCCGATCTTCGCCAGACTTACCCGCGGTAACTTCTTATCTATAAAGGAAAGGCAGTTCGTCGAAGCTGCTAGAGCATCGGGAAGATCGGATTTCTCGATTATCGCTCGTCATGTATTACCTAACCTAAGTTCCCCCATAATAGTCCAGGCATCGACTCAATTCGCGCTGGCGATTCTGGCAGAAGCCGCTTTAAGTTATCTCGGGCTCGGGGTCCAGCCCCCGAACCCATCCTGGGGGTTAATGTTGAAACAGGCTCAGTCCTTCATGGGGATATCGCCGTGGCCCGCTATTTTTCCCGGGCTCGCGATTGTCCTGACAGTTCTCGGGTTTAACCTCGCCGGCGATGGACTCCGGGATATACTCGACCCCAGGTTGACTCGTCTCTCGTAAATTCGGACTGGTTAGACGAAATCCAGTCCACTCCAGTATTGGACAGTGTTTACAAAAACTCGTAGAGAACACGTCCAGATGTATATTCTAGAGCTAAATAGACTGAATTTTTTTATCAACACCACTCCCTGGTGCATACGGTGAGACTTGCTGTGATTATCAGAACCAATTTGGAAACTGTTCAGGAAAATCCTTTTCAATCGAAGCTTAACGTTGAGGCCTAGCGGGCACGATTTCGCTTTTTCACAGAAACAGAGCAGGCCGGATCCCTGTGCCCGGCCGATAAGACCCCCGGGCTCCGGACCGAGAAAATTCCAGCGACGCGGCGCATATGTCTGAGCGAGGCTGGAATTACCTGGAGCTTGCTTCAGGTAATTCCAGGTGAGGGATATGTC
>CAZYPS010000004.1:0-62965 GCA_964649445.1 uncultured Thermotogae bacterium
AGCAAAGTTTAGGGTCGACTTGACCTTTTTGCAATGTTATGATATCCTTAAATTCACTTCGGGAGCCGCTCAGAAACCAGTTATAAAACTTGCCAAGACGAGGGATATATTCTGCCAAAAACTTGGACAGTTAAAGAAATTTTAGACTGGACGAGGGATTATTTTAAGGGGGCAGGGGTCGAAAGATCCCGCCTGGAGGCCGAGCAACTTTTAGCCTACACGCTGGATATCGATCGTATTCAATTATATATGAATCCCGATAGGCCCCTTGACGAGGACGAGCTAAATAACTTTAGACCCCTGGTGAAAAAGAGGAAATCCGGTCAACCATTACAGTATATTACCGGCCAGATCTCCTTTATGGGGCTCTCCTTAAACGTCGACGAACGTGCCCTGATACCCCGCCCCGAAACAGAAGAAATGACGGAGGAGATTCTTGGGGAGTTCAGGGATTACGAAGGAGTAAACGTACTGGATCTAGGTACAGGTTCCGGAGCAATCGCAATTGCTTTGGCACGCTTCCTTGTAGAACCTTCCATAACAGCAGTCGACAAGAGCTCCGAAGCCTTAGAACTGGCAAAAGAAAACGCTCGAGTTAACGACCTCGAGAACGAGATAGAATTTCGGCGATCCGACTGGTTTTCCGAAGTTTCAGAGGATTATGACGTAATAGTCTCCAATCCTCCCTATGTTCCGAGTTCGAAACTTGAGGAGTTAAAAGAAGAAATCAAAAATCACGAACCCGCTGAAGCTCTGGACGGCGGAGAAGAGGGAATGAGAGAGATCAAGAAGATACTCGAACAAGTTGAAGTTCACCTCTCTGAATATGGTGCGGTCTTTCTGGAACTTGGGCACGATCAAGGTACAGAAGCCAAAAAATACGCCGAATCACAAAACCTCCAGGACGTTAGGTTAATCGAAGACTCCCAGGGAACGGACAGGATTCTTCGTGGAACCAAGGAGGCTCAATAATGAGTAAGATAGTCCAAATAGCGGAATTATCCGTATACGGAGAGGAAGACGAAGTTTTACTGGAAAACCTCAGCTTCAATCTTGATCGGGGAGAGGTAGCCCACCTTCCGAATCTTTCCGATCTTCAATACAAGACACTTTTCGAAGTACTAACCGGTGACGTGTCCCCCGATACTGGCCAGGTCGTTCTCGGGGATCGGAATATCGTTCGATTGAGTAGGAAAAACAGAAAAAAGATGATGCGTGACGAAGTTAGTTTTCTTCCAAGTAATTTCGTTCTACCGAAAAAAAAGACTATTTACGAATCACTGAAATTCAAGCTAAATATTACCAATGCAATGCCGGAAATCTCGGAAAGAATCAACGAAGCTCTGGAACTCACCGGTTTAAAAGCTGAAGCGGATCAATTGCCCCAGGAAACAAACGAATTAGACCAGGTAAAAACAGCGCTGGCTGTATCGATCATAACGAGTCCCGAGTTACTAGTTTGCCTTAAACCATTTACAAGCTTAAACTCAAAAGGTATGGAAGAAATTACAAATTTATTAACCAGGTTAAAAGAACAACAACAGCTTAGCGTCCTCTTGTTGACAGACAGCATAAACAGTAAATTAAACGGAGTTAACGCAATTGAAACTAGTACGGATAGCAGAATAGTCAATTAGAAAAGATGACTAAAGGCTTCTACTTCATAAAAGAGTTTGGGGGATTGCTGGATGGAACTAAAGTGGGCAAGGTTGCCGGCGCAATTTTAAGTATATTTGCTTTTATCGTTTTAATTTACGTTCTTCTCCTCCCAAAAAATCAGCCTTTACAGGTATCCTCCGGGCTGGAAAAGTTTCCCAGTGGTCACGAAACGCTGGCCCAGATTGAACAGGGGCTTTCATCCAATAGAATAGATGAATTATATCTTTCACTAAGAGATCTTGACTCGGTGGACAACCTAATACTTGTATTATCGGAAGAAGTTAAGCAGGGAATACTCAACGTCCCGCCCGAGATGTCCGAAAACTCCAATTTCTTTCTAATTAAGACGGATAATAGAGAACAATTAAGGGAGGAACTGAGAACCCAACCGGAGATAAACATGATTACCACTATCTCCGGTGAGATAAAACGGCAGGACTCAGGTTCATTGTCCCTCTGGCTTAAAATACTGATTCTCGTAATAGGAGTAACTTTTGCAGGTCTGGCTTTTTACCTTTTAAGATCTGCCACGGAAGACATTCTGAGGGAATGGAAAGGAGAACTCCAGGTGGTTAAATTCTCCGGTCTGTCGAGGTTTTCGGTAAAATTCCCACTGGCCTTGCTCGGTACACTATTCGGACTACTCGGTTCAGTGCTAAGCGTAGTACTTTTGTTCGTCCTGTCCTTTCTCGCTGACAGCGGAATACGGATAATCCATCAACTGCCAGGCTTACCCACAAATACTTCCCTCCTGTTAATCACGGTCTGGTCACTCCTGCTGGGTCTCGTACTGGGCTTTCTGGCCTCACTTTCCAGCCTTCGGGTAGTCGATTTAATGTGGGACTCAGAAGAGAATTAATTTACACAACCAGGTGATAACACTTGAATAGAGAGGAAGCACTAAATCTTATTGAGGAAAACATATCTGAAGATAACCTGATTAAACATATGAAAGCGGTAGAAGCCGGAATGAGGGAGTTAGCTCGTTACTTCGACAAGGACGAAGACAAATGGGGAATAGCGGGTCTGCTACACGATCTGGATTACGAGGAAACTGAAGAAGACCCTGATCGACACGGACTTTTAACCGTGAAAAGATTGCAAGACGAGGACCTGACCGAAGAACAATTAAACGCCATAAAAGCCCACGCAGGACAGAAAGCGCCGGAGACTAAAATGGAAAAATCTATTTACGCTACGGACCCATTGACGGGACTTATCGTCGCTGGCGCGCTAGTTCACCCAGAGGGCTTGAATGAAATGGATCCCGAGTTCATCCGAAACCGCTATGGCGAAAGTAGTTTTGCAAAATCAGTGGACAGAGAAGCAATAGCAAGTTGCAAGAACCTCGGATTTGAACTCGAGGAATTCTTTGGCCTAGTCCTGAAAGGAATGCAAAACATCCAAGACGAACTCGGCCTTTAAACAAACTACACTAATTCTATATAAGAGATAAAAGGGAAATAAAACCTGAATAACGACTTAATCTATTTTGAAAAAGTCAAAAACCCCGCAGAAAGCGCGGGGTTTTTGGCCTTATGTTAAACTCTTACGAAATTATTTACTTTCCACAAAGGTAAGACGAGCCATCTCGGCGCCATCACCTCTCCTGGGAGGGAGGCGAAGAATTCTAGTGTAGCCACCCTGTCTGTCCTCGTAACGCTTGCCCAAATCCTCGAACAAGCTCGTTACTGCTTCTTTATCGTTCAGAAAACTAAAGGCTCGTCTCCTGGCGTGTTCGTCCCCTTCTTTGGCTAGGGTAATCATCTTATCGGCAAAACGACTTGCTTCTTTAGCTTTTGCCACCGTGGTATCAACCTTACCGTTATTTATCAAGCCCTTCACCAAGTTAGCTACTATCTGCTTCTGGTGACTCGATTCGGCAAGATTCCAACCTTTTGTTTTATGATCCATTGTCCCCCTCCTCCTGATCGGCTAACGAATAGCCCAGTTCTTCAAGTTTGTCCTCGACCTTTTGAAGAGTTTTGCTTCCAAAGCCGTGAATATCGAGCAATTTTTCGGAAGTTTGACCCAGCAAGTCCTCGAGAGTTTCTACACCTTTTTCCTGAAGCAGATTACAAGCTCTCTGGTTAAATCCAAGATCCTCGAGCCTTTCTTCAAACTCCTCTGGTACCTCTTCCTCCACTTCCTGTAATGTCCCTAACTCACCAAAAGGATGTTCGGGCAAGTTAGAAAACAGCTCGAACCTTCTGGCCAGTATACGGGAAGCGCGACCTACAGCTTCTTCGGGCCTGATTCCTCCATCCGTCTCCAGTTCGAGTTCTAACCTATCACAATCTTCCTTACCCCCAGCCCTGACGGTCTCAACATCAAAATCTACCTTCTGCACAGGGGAAAAGTTTGAATCCACTGGAATCACGGAAAGAGGAGAATCCTCGACCTTGTTTTCGTCAGCGGAACGATAACCCATACCGGCCTCGACATCCATCTCCATGTTTAACTCTGCTCCGTCGGCCAGATGGGCAAGCACGTGACCTTGATCGATAACTTCTATACCTGATTCTACCTGGAGATCTCCCGTAACTACTTCCCCGGAACCTGATGCCTCCAAGTACATCTTTCTCTCTTCAGCTCTGTCAAGCCTGAGGGAGATCTCTTTTACGTTCATGAGGATTTCAATTATATCCTCCCTAACTCCCTCTATAGTGTCGTACTCATGATACTTCCCGTCGAACCGGACCCTGGTCACGGCGGCTCCCGGTATCATTGACATTAGCACTCTACGTAAAGAGTTTCCCAGTGTTGTACCCATCCCTCTTTCCAGGGGACCGACTACAAGGCGGCCATACTTATTGTCTAATTCTTCGAAATGAACATCTTCTGGCTCAATAAATTCTAACATTAGCCCTCCGCTATTTATTAATGTTCTATCGAGAGTAGAACTCTACAATTCTATTGACTTGAAGTGACTCCTCAACGTCTTCAATAGCGGGTTCAGTTAAAACAGAAGCTCTCATATTATCGGATTCTACGTCCAACCAGGATGGTATCCTGGAATTATCTTCGCCTACCAAACTTTTTAATCCGTCTTTACTCCTGGAAGAATCCTTATAAGAAACTACGTCACCCTCCTCAGTCATATAGGAAGGAATATCGACCGAACGGCCATTCACTTCAATGTGACCATGATTGACCAATTGTCGCGCTTGATCCCGCGACTCGGCCAAACCACTCCTATATAAAACGTTATCAAGCCTTCTCTCAAGCGTCTTCAGGAGGGCTTCACCCGTAACTTCTTTACTCTCGTCAGACTGTTCGAAGTAATTCCGAAACTTCTCTTCTCGAACCCCATAAATACGTCGGGCTTTCTGCTTCTCCCGCAACCTGATTCTATATTGAGACCACCTTGATCGACTCTCCCCGGCTTCACCAGGGGGATACGATTTTCTAGTCACGGGACATTTATCCGTATAACACTTATCTCCTTTCAGGAACAATTTTGTTCCTTCACGTCTACATTTCTTACATTTAGCTTCGGTATCTCTTCCCATATTAATATCCTCCTGTCAACTATGTGCCCTGGGGGTTATATTTGTAACTTTGGTTACCTCTATTCCGGCTCCCTCAATCGTCTGAATAACAGAGTTCCTCCCTGATCCAGTCCCTTTTACGGTTACGATAACTGATTTAACCCCGTAATCGCGTAATTCTTCAACTAAGTTCTCCGCAGCAACCTGTGCGGCGTAAGGCGTGCCCTTTCGCGAACCCTTGAAGCCCACAGCACCCGGTGTAACCCAGGATATTACGTCTCCATCCGTATCAGTCAATGTCAATATTGTATTATTGAACGAAGCATGAACGTGTACGCGCGCTTTATTCAGCTTTACTTGTTTTCGTGCCAATTAAATCTCTCCCTGTTTCATATCCGAACTCTATTTGCCCGCCTTCGATTCTCGCGGACCCTTCCAAGTTCTCGCGTTGGACTGTGTTTTCTGTCCCCGGACCGGCAACCCTTCCTTGTGCCTTTCTCCTCGGTAGCAACCGATATCTTTTAACCTCTGAATATCCGCTTCGACCTTTCGCTCTAAGTCACCTTCCACACGATATTCATCTATCGCGTTTCTAAGTTTTGCTACGTCAGCTTCAGTAAGGTCGTAAACGAATTCATCGGGGTCTATACCCGAAGTCTCAGCTATTTTTTTTGCGCGATGACTCCCTATACCTTTTATATAAGTAAGGGAAATCTTAACCTTCTTGTCTTCCGGAATATCTACACCTGCTAACCTAGGCATCCTTTATCACCTGTCTATTAACCTTGCCGTTGTCTATGCTTCGGATTCTTACAAATAACTTCAACTCTCCCATTCCGCCTAATGATTTTGCAGTCGTCGCATATTTTTCTTACCGAACTTCTAACCTTCATATTAAAAACCCCCTCAGTCAGGATTCTCGGTATACTATTCGACCTTTGCTCAAGTCATGGGGTGAAAACTCTACCAGAACCCTGTCTCCAGGAACTATTCTAATGAAATGCTTCCTTATTTTGCCTGATATGTGGCAAATAGCTTCGTGTCCATTATCAAGTTCGACCTTAAACATTGAATCAGGCAAAGCTTCAACAATTTCTCCCCGTTTTCTGATAATGTCGTCATCTTCTTCTTCAGCCATGTTTTTATAAACCACCCCTGACTAAAACTTCAGGTCCGTCCTTTGTAGCTGCCACCATACCTTCAAAGTGAGCAGATAGATCGCGATCCGCTGTAACCGTGGTCCAGCCATCATCTAAAACCTCAACTTTCTTATCATCAAGCTTGACCATCGGCTCTATACAGAAAACCATTCCTTCTTCAATTCTCTTACCAGTATCCGGCTCACCGTAGTTCGGAATTTGGGGATCCTCGTGCATATCCCGACCAATACCGTGGCCGACAAATTCCTTTACCACGTTATAACCTTCTTCTTCAACAAAGGAACCGATGACGTGAGAAACGTCACCTATCCTATTTCCCACAGCAACTTGATCTATTCCCTTGGTAAGTGCCTGATCCGTCACTGTAATAAGATCCATCGCCTTATCAGTTACCTCGCCCACGGGAACCGTGGTAGCAAAATCGGCAAAAAGACCGTTCTTTTCAATCCCGATATCCAGAGAAAGCAAATCTCCTGACTCGAGTTTTCTTTCGCTCGGGATTCCGTGAACTATCTCTTCGTTCAACGAGGTACACAGAGAGCTAGGAAAGCCGCGATAATTCTTAAATGCAGGTGTTCCGTCCTCATTGAGAATGAGTTCTTCTGCGTAGTTATCCAGTTCCTGAGTAGTTACCCCTGGTTCAATTCTGGAAACTACTTTACCAAGAATCGTCTCCAAAATACTAGCGTTTTGTCTCATAATTTCAAGTTCCGAACTGGATTTTATCTTTATCATCAACCAGTACCTTGACCGAAGGCATTCTTAATTTCTTTGTATACCTCTTCCGGTTTCTGTTCCCCGTCAATTTCTTCGAGCAATCCTTTTTCCCGGTAAAAGTCGATTAAAGGAGCCGTTTCATCAAGGAACGTTTCAAATCTATCGCGGATAACCTCTGGTTTGTCGTCATCTCGCTGATAAAGGTCGCCACCACATTCGTCACATGTTCCCTCCGTCTCAGGAGGTTTAAATAGAGTATTATATATCCTTCCGCATTCGGCACATACTCTTCTCGAAGACAACCTTCTGACGGATTCCGATTCCTCTATCTTTATATAAGCAACTAAATCTAGATCTATTACTGCTTCGAGCTTCTTTGCCTGAGTAAGGGTCCTTGGAAAACCGTCGAACAAATAACCTTCTGGGCCACTTAACCTTTTTTCCACCATGTCAACAACTAGCTCGTCAGGCACCAGTTCTCCTTTATCCATGTACTCTTTTGCCTTGAGCCCCAGTTCCGTACCCTTGTCCACTTCGTCCCTGAGTATATCGCCCGTCGCAAGGTGTTCCAAATTACGGTCTTCCAGAAGTTTTTCCGCCTGGGTTCCTTTGCCCGCACCCGGACCACCCAAAAGTACTACGTTCGGCTCTTTATCCCCTTCAGCAGCTACCATCTTAACTCCTTCTCCCGAGTATTGCGGAGCCGCCGGCCTCCGTCAGACTATCGTAATGTCGCATAACCATGTGCGACTCGATCTGCATCAAGACATCGAGCCCGACACCTACAACAATCAGGACGGACGTGCCACCGAGCCAGAATGAGGATAATCCACTTATTGCAGTGAACACGTAGGGTAAAACGGCAATCGCTCCAAGAAATAGTGCTCCGACAAGAAGCAATCGATTCAGTATAGATTGGATGTATTCAACCGTCGACTCACCAGGTCGAACTCCTGGAATAAATCCTCCGGACTCCTTGAGATTCTGCGCAACGTCATTGGGATCAAATATTATAGCGCTATAAAAATAGGTAAAGAAGACTATCAACAGTACGTAAGCGATCAAGTAAGGAATGCTTCCTCGTTGAACCCAGCGAGTCATCCAGGACAAACCTGGTGCCCATTGCGCAACAGTCATGGGCAGCGAAAGTAAAACGGAGGCAAATATTATCGGTATTACTCCACCTTGATTTACCTTTATAGGTAGATGGCTGGTGTGGCCGCCGTAAACCTTTCTCCCTGCAGTCCTTTTCGCGTATTGTATCCTTACTTTTCTCCTGCCCTGCTGGACTATCACAACACCTGCTATCACTACGATAAACACACCTATAAGAATCAAACCCCAGATCGGGCTTACATTACCGAAATTAACCTCAACCCAGGTACTGTAAAGCTGGCTTGGGAACCGGGCCATTATTCCCGCCATAATTAAAACTGAGATTCCGTTACCAATACCGTTTTCCGTTATCCTTTCACCAAGCCACATGAGGAAGACCGTGCCGGTCGTCATCGAAAGGACTGATGTGATGAAAAACAGCGTAACTGAACCTTCGACCATACCCTGTCTTACTAGGAAATAACTCCAGCCGTAGGACTGAATGAAAGCAATTACAAGAGTGCCATACCTAGTATACTTTGTAATTACTTTCTTTCCTTCCCGACCTTGCTGCTGCAATTCCTTTAACTTGGGAATTACGGCCGTCAGAAGACTCATAATAATTGAAGCATTAATATATGGTGTTATTCCCAGCCCAAAGAGAGTTCCTCTTCCAAGGGCACCTCCGGTAAACATATTGAGGTACTGGAGAATATTCCCCCCACCCTGCTCAAACAGGTTTCTAAGAGCTTCAGTGGCAATACCCGGTATCGGAATGTGTGTTCCGGCTCGGAATATCGCAATTGCCCCCAAAGTAAATAATATTCTCTTCCTGAGTTCAGGTATTTTTGCTATACTGGCTAGCTGGTTAAGCACAAATCATCACTCTTTGTCACCCACCAATTCCCATTCTCCTCCGGCATCTTCGATCTTTTTCTTTGCCCCAGCGCTAAACTGGTGCGCCTTCACGGTCAATTTTTTTTCGAGCTCTCCATCACCGAGAACCTTTAACCCGTCTTTGATATCGCCAATGAGGCCCTCGTTCTTAAGACGTTCGGGGTCGATTACTTCGTCATCCTCATACCGATTAAGCTGGTAAACGTTTACCCATTCTAAATCCTTCTTGTTCGGATTGGAAAACCCAACTTTGGGGAACCTTCGCCATATTGGAGTCTGCCCCCCTTCGAAACCTACCTTGGGCTTACCTCCGCTCCTGGCGTTCTGGCCTTTGGTCCCACGTCCACATTCGTGCCCCCCCTTGCCGGAACCGTAGCCCCGACCTCTGCGGGTCTCCTTCTGCTTACTACCTTCCGACGGTTTGAGATCTTCTAATTTTTTCATTCCTGGAAGGCCTCCTCGAGTTCTTCTACGTCTTTACCTCTTTTCCTGGCAACACTTTCAGGTGTCTTCAACCTACTAAAACCCTCAATTACAGCTTTTGCCAGTGTCATTGGGTTGTTTGTTCCCAGCGACTTCGTCAGCATATTATCCAGTCCAGCCAGGCGACAGATAGTGCCAACGACGTCACCAGCGATTATTCCTGTTCCTCTATGAGCAGGCTTCAGTACGACTTTACCTGCTTTAAATTCCCCGGTTACTTCGTGAGGAATTGTTCCGTTCACTATCGGCACGTCTATTATATGCTTTTTAGCATCCCTTACGGCCTGGCCGATAGCTTGAGGAATCTCTCCAGTGTTGCCGGAACCTACACCAACCTTCCCTTCGTAATTTCCGGCAGCAACAAGGACCCTAAACCTGAGATTCCTTCCACCTTTTGTAACTTTACTTACCCTACTGATGTCAATTACATTGTCATCAAACTCGTCTTCTCGTCTATTATCCCTTGCCATAACTAAAACTCAAGTCCCTCCTCTCTCATCTCGTCGGCCAGTGCCTTCACCTGACCGTGATAAGGGTATCCTCCCCTATCAAAAACTATTGTTTCGTAACCCTTCTCAAGTAATTCCGAAGCCATCACAGAGCCCACTTTCTTTGCAGTTTCGATCGTCGCATTTTTAACCTCTTCCTCAATTTCCGGACTTAAAGACGAGGCGGCAGCAATGGTTTCACTGTGGATATCATCTATTGCCTGAGCGTAAATATGTCTATTTGACTTCTTTACAAAAACCCTGGGCTTGTTAGTGGTTCCTCTAATGTTACTCCTGATTCGCTTATGCCTTATCTTTCTCCTTTTCTCTCTATCAACTTTTGGCACTGAGGTATCCTCCTAAATTCTTATTTGACTATTAGTTTATACAAGAAATTTTCGAGTTACCCGATTTCCGCCTCTTCTCCACCTGAGAGCTTACCTTCTTTCCGAATAATTTCTTCACCTTTGTACTTAATACCTTTGCCCTTGTAAGGTTCAGGCGGGCGAAGGCTCTTAATATCAGCAGCTACCTGGCCCACTACCTGCCTTTCCGGTCCCTTTATTGTGACCTGGTCGTTTTCTTCTACCTCAGCTTCTATGTCTTCAGGCAATGGGTATTCGATCGGATGAGAATATCCCAGTTCAAAGATCAGCTTATCTCCTTGTTTCCTCACCCTGTAGCCGAGACCTTCCAAAACTAGCGTTTTTTCAAACGGGTTCGCCAATCCTTCAACCATGTTTGCAATCAAACTACGATAGAGTCCGTGCTTTTCTTTGTATTCCTTTTTATCAGCTTTTCGACTCATCACCAGTTCGTCATCTTTTATCTCCGCAGTAACAAAATCAGGATCGAATTCCTGTGTTAACTCAAGCCCGCTCTCACCTTTTGCAGTAACCGCCCCGGCTTCGACTGTCAGCTCGACGCCTTCTGGTATATTTACCGGTGTCTTCCCAATTTTTGACATTTAAATCACCTCACCAGACCTTGAACAGCAATTCCCCGCCAACTTGGTCCTCTCTGGCGTCCCTGTCCGACATTATACCCCGGGACGTACTAAGAACTGCGGTTCCCAGCCCGTCCAGGACCTGAGGAATTTCTTCCTTGGAGACGTAAACTCGCCTCGAAGGTTTACTGACTTTCTCCATACCATCTATTACCGGTTCACCTTCATTATAGTTTAAACCTAACTTGAGCTCTTTTTTGTTACCCGGTAATTCTTCTACTTCATATTCCGCAATGTATCCCTCTTCAACCAGTACCTCTGCAACTGATTCCTTAAGATTTGAGCTGGGCAAGGTAACATTATCGTGCCCCATCCGACTGGCATTCTTAATTCTGGCAATCATATCACTTATTGGATCCTGCGTTGTCATTTTGGCTCCTCCCGGTATTGCTTTACCAGCTAGCTTTTTTAACACCCGGCAACTCTCCCTTGTGGGCTAACTCTCGAAAGCATACTCTACATACACCGAAATCCCTTATGTAGCCCCTGGAACGTCCACAAATATTACACCTGTTATAATCCCTGACATCGTATTTTTTATCTTTTTTCGCTTTTTCAATCAACGCTTTTCGAGCCATAACAACCTCCAGTTATTCTCTGAATGGGGAACCAAGTTCTTTAAGGAGATAATATCCTTCTCTATCGGTTTCAGCACTAGTAACAATAGTTATATCCATCCCCTGCACCTGCCTGACGTCGTCAAACGTAACCTCAGGAAAGACCAACTGTTCGTCCATTCCCAAACTGTAGTTTCCACGCCCGTCAAAAGAATCCGGGGAAAGGCCACGAAAATCTCTTATGCTGGGCAAAGCTACATTATAAAGCTTGTTCAAAAACTCGTACGCTCTCTCGCCCCTCAAAGTTACCTTACACCCCACGGGAACACCTTTCCTGATATCGAAATCCGATATCGATTTTCGGGCTCGAGTAATAACGGGTTTTTGACCGGTTATGTTTTTCAAGTTTTCCATAGCGCCGTCGATTATACCCGGGTCCTCGCGCTCCGAGATTCCCATATTTACCACGACTTTTTCAAGTTCCGGAACTTGCATAGGATTATCGTAACCAAGTTCGTTCACCAATTTGTCCCTTACTTCCTGTTCATATTTCTCGTTGAGCATTCCTAATCCAGAACCCCCTCACACTTCTTGCATACCCGCACTTTTTCACCTGCAACCTCGTCGAACCCAACTCGAGTTGGCTCGTCACAGGACGGACACACGGGCATTACGTTTGAAATATCTATCGGTTCCTCTCGTTCAATTATCCCCGGTTCCTTCTGTTGCTGAGTCCTTCCTTGATGTTTCAACCGAAAGTTTACGTTTTCTACAACTACTCGATTGTTCTTGGGGTCAACACTCAATACCTCTCCCACTTTTCCTTTATCATTACCGGCAATTACTTTTACCCTGTCACCTTTCTGAACTTTCCTCATGATTACCTCCTATAGAACCTCGGGCGCCAAGGATATTATTCGAAGCATGTTCCCTTCCCTTAGTTCCCTCGTTACCGGTCCAAAAATCCTCGTGCCAACAGGTTCCATCCTGTCATCAACCAGGACTGCAGCGTTATCGTCAAACCTGATGTAGGAACCATCATCTCTACGGTAATTTCCCGCAGTTCTTACAATAACCGCACGGACGATTTCTCCCTTGTCAAGATCGCTATCAGGTATCCGTTTCTTGACGGAAGCGGTAATCAAATCACCTATTTTCCCCTGGTTTTTATTGGATTGGCCAAGAACGTTGATACACCTCAAACTTTTTGCACCTGAGTTATCAGCCACTTTTAATTCCGTTTCTTGGTGAATCACGTTTCCCCTCCCGGCCTTTCCAGAACTTCCTTTAATTTCCAGCGTTTCTTCTTACTTATGGGTCTAGTTTCTGAAATCAGCACCCGGTCCCCTTCCTGAGCTTCCTCTTCTTCGTCGTGTGCGTAGAACTTCGACCGCTGTTTGAGGTACTTCTTATACCGCGGGTGTTGTTTCTGAGAGTCCACGGCTACCGTAATTGTCTTGTCCATCGCGGTACTGACTACCCTTCCCCTCTTTGTCTTTTTCATTTCACTTCTCCCCCCTCACTTTCCCTTTGAATTGTCTTCGCTCGGGCGATATCCTTCTTTGTTTTCTTTATTTCAGCAGTATTGTCCAGTTCTCCAGTTGCTTTTTGAAACCTCAAATTAAATAGCTTTTCCTTCAACTCAGCGACCTTTTCTTCGAGCTCTTCGGAGGTCATCTCCCTTAGTTCCCCGGGCCTCATTTTTCTCCTCCTAACTTTAACCTTTCCTTCAATCTCGTCTTAAGCGGCAATTTATAGGAAACCAACTGGTGTAATCGTTTGGCCTTTTCCATGTCTACGCCTGAAAACTCGAAGATTAGCCTTCCTGGCCTGATGACTGCTACCCATTCAGCCGGTTCACCTTTTCCCTTACCCATACGGGTTTCCGCAGGAGTCTTAGTTATTGGTTTGTCGGGGAAAACCCTTACCCAGATCTTGGAGTCCCGCTGGGTCTCATGAGCAAGAGTCATTCTTGCCGTTTCTATCTGCTTGCTGGTCAACCAGCCAGGGTCCAATGCCTGAATCCCGTATTCCCCGAAAGAGACCTTGTTGCCCCTGCTGGCCTTTCCTTTTGTTCGGCCACGTTGATGTTTTCGATGTTTCGTATCAGCTGGATATAATGCCATTTGTTACCATCCTCAATTAAAGACTAAGTCCTTCGGGTACACCTTCGGGCAATAATTCCTCTCGGAACACCCATGCCTTGACTCCAATCGGTCCGTATTTCGTTCTTGCTTCGATAAATCCGTAATCAATATCAGCTCTTATAGTCTGTAGAGGTATCCTCCCTTCATCCTGAGAAACTGACCTGGCAAGGTTAGCCCCACCAATTCTCCCGGAGCACTTGACCTTTACCCCCTTAGCTCCCTTATCCATCGACCGAGATATTACTTCTTTCATTGCCCGACTTGGCGGTATTCTGTTCTCGATTTGAAATGCTACTTCCTGAGCGATTAGCTGCGCCTGAAGGTGAGGATCATTAGCTTCTTTAACGGATATATTCACGTTCCTGCCAGTTTTGTCACTTAATTCCTCTTGGAACTTATTTATCTCGTTTCCGCCTTTACCAATTATGATCCCCGGACGTGCCGAGACAATTATCATTGATATGCGATCGTCCCTTGGTCTCTCTATACTGACTTCGGCTATTCCCGCACCTCGATAACGTTCCTCAATCAACTCACGAATTTCGTGATCTTCGGCAACGTATTCGGGGGCTTTTTCGTCGCTATACCAATTGGATTGCCATTTCTTATTGACGCCAATGCGAAAACCGACCGGGTTTACTTTCTGTCCCATTATTCTTCCTCCACTAGTATAACTGTAATATGGCTTTGTCTACGTTGCATTAAATCGGCTCTACCTTGAGCCCTTGGCTTCATCCGTTTCATAGTCTGCCCTTCATCAACCGCGGCTTCCTTAACCTTCAGATTATCCACTGCCATATCATGGTTGTGTTGAGCATTTGCAATAGCTGATTCTAAGGTATCTTTAAGAAACCGGGCGGCTTTCTTCTTGGAAAACTTCACCGTTTTCAAAGCTTCATCAACCGATTCGCCCCGTACGGCGTCAGCAACTGGCCGTGCTTTCTTCGGGGATATTCTAACGTTTTTTGTTATGGCTTTAGCTTCTTTCATACTAACCTACCGGAGTAATTGGCTCTTTCTTCTTGATGCCACCATGTTCTCTGAACGTCCTGGTCCGGGCAAACTCACCCAACTTGTGGCCAACCATATTCTCCGAAATCTCTACCGGAACATGGTCCTTCCCGTTGTGTACCTTTATCGTCAAACCAACCATTTTTGGCAATATCGTAGAATCCCTCGACCAGGTCTTTATTTCTTCTATCTCGCCGTTCTTTGCTTTATCAACCTTCTCGTCCAAACTATCTTTTACGTATGGCCCTTTCTTAACTGACCTTGGCATGAATGACTACCCCCTCTTCTTCTTCGTCCTTCGTCTAATTATCTTTTCGTCGCTTCCCTTTGACTTTCTAGTCTTGCCACCTTTTGCAGGTACACCTGTAGGTGAGACCGGAGGCCTGCCTACGTAAGCTCTACCTTCTCCTCCTCCATGAGGATGATCGACGGCATTTTTGGCAACGCCCCTAACTTTTGGCTTTCTCCCCAGGTGTCTCTTACGACCTGCTTTTCCACTCTTGACATTTTTATGGCTTGGATTACTTACCTGACCAACGGTGGCTTTACACTCGGGATCAAATGACCTGATTTCACCGGAGGGCAACTTCACATCGATGTCCTCGGGATCTTTAGCAACTATCCTTGCATCCACTCCTGCCGAGCGAGCTATCCTACCTCCACTACCCGGAGAAAATTCCAGATTGTGGATAGGCTTACCGGCCGGAATTTTCTTAAGAGGTAAAGCATTTCCAGGCCTAACCTCGGCTTCTTCTCCTGCCTCTACTACATCCCCCACTTTAAGTTTCAACGGGGAGATTATGTAGCGCCTTTCTCCGTCCGAATAAAGTAATAGTGTAATCCAAGCAGACCTGTTCGGGTCGTACTCGGTACTCATTACTCTGCCTTTTATCCCTTCTTTGTCCCGCTGGAAATCTATCTTCCTGTACTTTCTCTTATGTCCTCCGCCGCGACCACGAACCGTTTCCTTTCCCTGATTATTCCTACCACCAGTTTTCTTCAGCGGTTCCAATAAGGATTCCTCGGGCTCGTCTGTCGTCAACTCTTCAAAATTCGTCAATTCAGCATGTCGTCTCGAGGGCGTTACGGGTTTAAACCTTTTTATTCCCATGTTTTCACCTTAACCTATCCGAATATGTCAATCCTGTCCCCTTCGGCCAGCCTTACATAGGCCTTTTTCCAGCCACTCGTCTTACCTTTTTCCTGGTTAAGCTGCTCTCTTTTTGGCTTTCCTCGGAGGTTCATTGTATTTACGTCGTTAACTTCCACATCAAACAATTCCTCAACTGCCTCGCGTATCATTATTTTATTCGCGTCTGGATGAACTCTGAAGACGTACTTATTACTTTCCTCCTGGAGTCGCCACGAGTTCTCTGTCACTACCGGTTCTACAACGACATCCTCCGTGCTTAATTCCATTTATACCTCCTGCGTCTCCAGTTCTTTATCTAATAAGACTTCGCTTAACTCCTCGGCGGTCTTCCTCGTTAACAAAATTCCCTCATGATTTAAAATTTCGTATGCATTAATCTGGGAAGTTGAGATGCATTTAGCAGTTGGAATATTGCTAAAGGACTTTTGAACTTTCCAACTATCTTCTTCCTGAGGCAAAATTATAAGAGTATCCTTGGGCAAATCAAGAGCTTCCAACAACGAGAGAGCTTTCTTGGTTTTCGGCTTTTCGAACTTTAGCTCCTCAACTACCACCAAATTGTTCTCGGAGTATCTCGTTGAAAGGGCACTTCGGATAGCCTTGTGTCTCATTTTCTTGGGGAGATCCATTCCGTAGTCTTTTGGTTTGGGACCAAATATTACCCCTCCACCACTCCACAAAGGAGAGGCTCTGGAACCGTGTCTGGCTCTACCCGTACCTTTTTGACGCCACGGCTTTCTATTAGAACCTTTGACTTCTGACCTATCCTTTGTGCTTGCAGTTCCAGCTCTACCGTTCTCTCTGTAAGCTTTTACCGCTCGATAAAGTAGGTCGTTGTGAAATTCGATCCCCAGTAAGTCTTCCGATACCTCTAACTCTTTGCTCAGGTTGCCTTCTTCGTCTTTGACGTCTAGCTTAATCATTGCTACCCCTGATCTGAATTAAATTGTCTCTCGGTCCCGGAACCGAACCTTTTAGAACCAAAAGATCATCACCAGGATCGGTCTTTAGTACTTCCAGGTTTTGAATCGTAACAGTCTCGTTGCCCGTCCTTCCCGGCAACTTTTGTCCTTTAAGTACTCTTCCGGGCTCAACACACATACCAATAGAACCGGGCTTTCTGTGAAAACGCGAGCCATGGGTATCGGGTCCACCCGAAAAATTCCAGCGCTTTACAACTCCCTGAAACCCTTTTCCTTTAGAGTTACCGGTTACGTCAACGGTTTCACCTTTTTCAAATTGCTCCACAGACACCTCGTCACCCGACTCGTAGTCCTCAGGATTTTCAACTCGATATTCCACCAAGTACTTTTTCGGCTGGACATTGTACTTGTCGAAATGACCCTTCATTGGCTTGGTTAACTTTTCCTTTTCAGTATCCTTGTAACCTAACTGAACGCTTTTGTAGCCATCATTCTCGAGGGTTTTTACCTGCACAACCACCGCGGGTTCGGACTTTATTACCGTAGCACCCACAGAAGCACCTGTTTCCGTAAAGTACTGAGTCATTCCTACTTTTTCCCCTAACGTCCCTAACATTTTGTGAACCTCCCAGTTAGTCTAATCAAAATTTAACTTTTACAGTTTGATCTCGACGTCGATGCCGGTCGGTAGTTCTATATCCATTAATGCATTTATCGTCTCCGAGGTCGGTTCCTGTATATCGATTAATCGGTTATGAATCCGCCGCTCAAAGTGCTCCATAGATGTCTTGTTCACATGAGGTGATCGAAGAACAGTATACAGTTTTCTCTCGGTTGGAAGCGGCACCGGACCAGAAATCTTCGCCCTGGTTTCCTCCGCAGTCGCCACTATCTTCTCAACTGACTTGTCAACCAACTCGTGGTCGTATCCTTTTAACTTTATTCTTATTTTTTCTCTTGCCATTTTTAATAACCTCGTTTATTTAAGATTTCCTCCTTTACTTTCCCCGGTACTTCTTGGTAATGAGAAAAACTTAATGAATAAGTACCCCGACCTCTCGTAATCGAACGAAGTCTCGTAGCGTAACCAAACGACTCAGCAAGTGGTAGCTTGAACTCAACCAGTTGAATTCCTTCACGGCTCTCTATTCCAGTCACTTCCCCTCGACGTTTGGAAATATCCTCCATCACGTCACCTACATGATCTCCGGGCACGAATACCTCTCCCTCCATTATCGGTTCAAGCAATATTGAATTTCCCTTGAGGGCTCGGGTAGTTGCCCGCGAGCCTGCTGCTTTGAAGGCCATATCGGAAGAATCCACGGGGTGATGGGCGCCGTCGTAAAGAGTGGCTTTTACATCAGTTACTGAATAACCAGCTAACTGTCCATTTCCGAGTGACTCTTCAATACCGTCCTTAACGGATTTAATGTATTCCTTTGGAACCCTTCCCTCTTTAACCTCGTTTTCGAATTCGACGCCGGCACCTCTCTTGAGCGGTTCGAAGTGAACCTTGACCCGGGCGTACTGTCCCCTTCCACCGGACTGTTTGGCAAATTCTTCGTCGATATCGGAATCCGTCCGAAGTGTCTCTCTATACGTAACGTTGGGCTTTCCTACGAGCGCTTCCACATTGAATTCCTCTTTAAGCCTTCTCGTTAGAATCTCCAGGTGTAGTTCACCCATGCCTGAAATTATCGTCTGATTGGTATCCGGATCGTTCTCAACCTTAAAAGTCGGATCCTCCTTGGCAAGTTTCTGGATGGCTTCGTTCAGCCGGCTTTCATCAGCCTCTTTCCGGGGCTCTATAGATACGGAGATAACCGGCTCGGGAAAGTCAATTCGCTGAAGAACTATAGGATCATCTTTACTGCAAAGAGTTTCACCGGTTGAAGTGTGATCAGGACCGACCACAGCTACAATATCCCCAGCTTTGGCTTTTTCCACTCTTTCCCGACGGTTCGCATGCATGTGAAACATCCGAGATACCCTTTCCGAGTTTTCCGAGTTCGGGTTATATACGTTATCTCCTTCCTCAAGAGTTCCGGAGTAGATTCTCAAATAAATAAGGGTTCCGGTATACTGATCCGTTGTAACCTTGAATGCCAGACTTGCAAGCGGTTCTTCCGGGGAAGGATATCTTTTAAGCTTCTCGCCGTCTTCATCTCCATTTACTCTGTAGCCTTCAACCGCAGGTACGTCGTTCGGGCTAGGCAGATAATCGACGACAGCATCCAGAACGGGCTGGATTCCTACGTTTTTCAGAGCCGAACCACCAAGAACTGGCACACACGAACCTACTATAGTGGCCCTCCTTATAGCACGGACGAGCAGATCCCTGGGAATTTCTTCCTCTTCAAGGTACTTCATCATAAGCTCGTCGTCGTACTCGGCGGCCTTCTCAATAAGATCTTCTCTCCAACTTTCAGCTTTACCCTTAACATTGTCCGGAATCGGATTTCGTTCGTATTCCGCCCCTTTAGTCTCTTGATCCCAGGTCATCAATGACGGATTTATAAGATCAACCATTCCAACCAACTCGTCCGACTCGTCCCTATAAGCTAATTGGAGCGGCAGGGTGGTTACCCCTAACCGCTCTTCAATCATTTCTATCGTCTTGTCGTACCGAGATTCTGTCCTATCAAGCTTATTAACAAAGGCAATCCTCGGCACGTTATACCTATCCGCCTGGCGCCAGACCTTCTCGGACTGGGATTCGACCATTTCCACACCGGAGAAAAGTGCCACCGCTCCATCCAGGACTCGGAGCGATCTTTCTACTTCAGCAGTAAAATCCACGTGCCCAGGTGTGTCAATTATGTTAATCTGATGGTCCTGCCAGAAACAGGTCGTAGCGGCAGAGGTAATCGTTATCCCTCGTTCTTTTTCCTGATCCATCCAGTCCATCTCGGCGTCCCCGTCGTGGACTTCTCCGATCTTATATGTCCGACCGGAGTAATAAAGCATTCTTTCCGTTGCCGTAGTCTTCCCTGCATCGATATGCGCCATGATACCGATGTTCCGCATCTCCTCAAGATCCTCGTCACGAATTTCTTCGTCCACGAGCTCGTCTGATTTCTGCTTCGTTTTTATCATAATTTTAATTCCCTATAAATTCCTAGAAGTACCTAAAATACACAAAACCCTTTCTCAATTAGATAGAAAGGACTTTATGGAGATAAACCGGACTAATTTCGAATCGCCGAAGAATTACCAGCGATAATGGGCAAAGGCCTTATTTGCCTCTGCACGTCGGTGGGATTCAAGCTTTCTTTCGTAAGCTTCCCCTTCCTTGCTGCTGGCCAATATGATCTCATTTGCCAGACGCTCTTCCATCCGGGGTTCGTTCCTCGATGAAGCAACATCAACCAACCAACGGAAGGAAAGCGCAACCTGTCTATCCGATGAAACTTCGTAGGGAACCTGATAATTCGCCCCTCCAACTCTTCGGCTCCTAGTTTCTAGTTCGGGCGATATATTATCTATCGCTTCCCTGAAAACTTTGACACCAGGCTCTCCTTCTCTCTCTTCAATTAGAGAAAAAGCCTTATAGATAATTTTATATGCAAGGTTCTTATTCCCGTCTTGCATAATATAGTTCGCGAACTTCCCTACCAGCTTGCTACCGTGCTTAATATCTTGTTTTACGTCACGTCCAGGCAATCCCATTACTCCATCCTCCTAACTCGGCTTCTTTGTTCCATATTTAGACCGACCTTGTTTTCGTCCTTCTACACCTGTTACATCGTAAGCTCCGCGAACAATATGATATCTGACTCCCGGTAAATCCTTAACACGACCTCCCCTGACTAATACAACTGCGTGTTCCTGCAACTCGTGTCCTTCACCAGGGATGTATGCAGTAACTTCTTTACCGTTACTCAAACGAACTCGGGCAACTTTTCTCAACGCCGAGTTCGGCTTTTTCGGGGTTCGTGTGTATACCCTCGTTACTACTCCTCGTTTCTGGGGACAACCATCCAGAGCCCGGGAGCTGGTTTTCTTCTTTTTACTAGACCTACCTTTCCTCACTAACTGATTAATCGTCGGCATATCGTCTTCTCATCACTCCTATAAGTGCCAGAAATTATAAGCTAGCCCCTTTTTATTGTCAAGCTGACTTAGAATCCACGGGACTTAGCTCACCTTCCTCTTCTTCTCTCTCGTCCCGGTCTTCTTCCTCCGGCAATTCCTCTTCTTCAATTACTTCTTCGTCCTTGAAACCAGTTCCTACCGAAACCTTCTTTCCTACAATTATATTGGGTTTCAGTCCTTTTAATTCATCGGACTGACCGCTTAAAGCAGCATTGGTAAGTGCTGAAGTAGTTCTTTGGAACGAAGCTGCAGAAAGCCAACCTTTGGTTTTAAGAGCTGACTTGGATATTCTCAGAAGCTGTCGGTCCGCTTCGGGAAGCTGGAATTCTTTTACCCGTAATTCCCTAATTTCGCCGTCCAATATCACAGGAATGATCTCTACACCCGATTCCGTCGCGTACTGCAGCACGTTATCCGTAACAGTTTCTCCTTCCTTCGCTATCAGCCGCTTACCCCTCTTTACGTCTTCTGCTATTTCTCTGCCCAGTACTTCCCTTCGATTTTCTCTAACTTTCTCGTTCTTTACCCGTAACTCTTCTACCACATTTCTAAATTCTTCCAGGGTTATCAATTCGTTTTGAGTCAGGTCAGAATCTCCTCGGTCACTCACAATGACATTATTCAACATCTGAGCAATAATTATCTCGACGTGAGTATCGTTGATGTCTACTCCCTGACTCTTGTAGACCTTTTGGATTTCCGTAAGTAAATATTCATAGGTTCTTTCCACTCCCGCCTTGTCAAGAAGATTGTGAGGCGGAATTACTCCCTTGGAGAGTTGTTCACCGGGTTTGACTTTATCTCCAAGATCCACTACGGGGGAATGAGTGATATCTACTTCTTCGCGATATCGATAAGTAACACGTGCGAAATCATCACTCACTTCGTCGACTGCATCGATAATC
This sequence comes from uncultured Thermotogae bacterium, assembly GCA_964649445.1. GTDB lineage: Bacteria > Bipolaricaulota > Bipolaricaulia > M55B111 > M55B111 > JAGXLP01. The sequence goes on from CAZYPS010000004.1 coordinate 21,788, forward strand.
AGCCTCCGATCTGCCGGCCTATCGAGTGAGAAGAGTGTTTTGCCTTTTTTTACCTCTTCTCCATCCACGACTTCCGGAATCATGGCTTCTGAAAGCGGAATCCTCTTCCGACCATCCTCAGGCTGGAATATAATCACAGAATTATCAGCAACTATTAAAACGCCTGACTTATCGGCCGTTAGTTTGTTAGAACTCTTCAGATCAATGAGCTTCTCGCCCTCTTCAACCCCCTCGCCCTCTTCGACCAGCGGTTTTGCCATTGGAGGTATGAGATGGTCCACGACGTTACCTTCATCATCAGTTAGCGAAATTAACCGTTTGGCTCTATCTATTTCCTCAATAGTCCCGCTTTTCTTGGCAAATACCTGATCAAGTTCGACTTGGTCCGAGAGGATATCTCCCTTTTCTACTACGTCGCCGGACTCTTTTTCGATCTCCAAACCGTCGGGCAACTCGTAGTAGGCATCCGATCGACTCATCAAAAGATACATAACTATCTGCCCCTCTTCCTCTACTATACGAACCGTTCCGGCGTGGGGACTAGTATTATCGACTATATCTGAAAGGTTAGCCTCCTCATCGGGTTCCACCAGACAAAGTGGCGAGGGAACTGTTAGATCTTGAGGTTCCCCTTCAATTTCTACCCTCTTACCTTCTTCCGTATCGGTCATCTCCATGATATGGCCTTCGATATCCGTGATCGTAGCCTGAGCACTCTTGGTCGTCTTTCGAGCTTCAAATAACTCTTCCGCTCGGGGAAGACCCTGGGTAATATCCTCTCCAGCAACACCACCAGAGTGGAAAGTCCTCATGGTCAACTGAGTTCCAGGCTCACCGATGGACTGAGCTGCAATTATTCCTGCAGCCTCTCCCCTGTCCACCAATTCGTGATTCGACAGGTCCATGCCATAACATTGCTGACATACACCTTTTTCGGTCTCGCAAGTCACTGGCGACCTTACCACAATTCGTGGTCGAACCGTGATCTCTTCTATTTCACTGGCCTCCAGTTTATCTCTAACTACCGGACCGATAACCTCGTCCCTCTCTACGATTACTTTGCCGGTTTCCGGCTCACGTACGTCTTCAAGGCTGTTTGTCCCAATTATCTTCTCAAGTCCGTCACCGGAAAGTTCAACCGTTACTTTTTTGTTTTCCAGGCGGGACGCGAGTTCCTTGTCAATTAACTCTCCTTCTTCTCCCATTATTGCTCCATCGGCGGGATCAATAACAGGTTCAGCTAGAGTCCGGCCATAGACCCTTTCCTTAATACCTTCCATCAGTTCTCCGCCGTCATACCTCAGTGGATCTATTTCGAGCCCCCTATTGGTACCGCAGTCCGATTCACGTACAACGATATTCGAAACGGCTTCAACAAGTCTTCTAGTCAGATAACCAGAGTCAGCCGTCTTCAGGGCAGTATCAGCAGTACCTTTCCGCCCTCCGTGAGTCGAGATAAAGTATTCCATCATGTCCAACCCTTCCCGGAAGTTCGACTTTACAGGCATCTCGATGACATCGCCTGAAGGATCAGCCATTAGACCACGCATACCCGCCAACTGCTTAACCTGATCGGCACTACCTCGAGCCCCGGACCCGACCATCATCTGGAGAGAGTTGAATTTGTTCTCCTCGAAGTTATCCATCGTGACTTCCTCGACCTCGTCCACGGTCTCGTGCCAGATATCCTCTATCGAGGAGGATCTTTCGTCTTCAGAAGCCAATCCTCGTTCAAACATCTCGTTTACCTCTCTAACCCTATCCATAGCCCGTTCGAGGATAGCATCTTTTTCTTCCGGCTCGAGACAATCGGTCGTGGAAATGGTTAAGGCCGACTGAGTTGCTTCCGAGAAGCCGAGTTCCTTCAAGTCATCCAGCAAACTAACAACCCGGTCATTACCATAGTTTTCGTAAACTTTCATCAAAAGATCCGAAATATCGGAAGATTCGAACCTTTTATCGTAATTCCTGAGATCCGGCGGGAATAACTCGTTCAACTTTGCTCTACCGAGGGTAGTATCGACTATCTCTCCGTCGATCCTTATCTTTATGGGAGCGTGTAAGCTAATAATATCATTTTCGTGAGCCCTTTTCGCTTCCTGGAGACTGGCAAAGAACTTGTCTTTGCCCTTCCCTTCTTCGTCTATCTCAGTGAGATAATAGTAGGCATAAATCTGGTCCTGAGTCGGCTTGGTAAGTGGCCCTCCATAAGCAGGTGAAAGCAGGTTTTTCGACGAGAGCATAATGTCTCGCGATTCGCTCATCGCTTCCCTCGTCAGCGGAATATGAATGGCCATCTGATCGCCATCAAAGTCTGCGTTATAAGGTGGACAGACGTGAGGGTGAATATGTATCGCGTCCCCGTCAACCAGTTTTGGTTCAAAAGCCTCAATGCCCAGCCTGTGAAGCGTCGGAGCCCGGTTGAGCAGGACCGGTCTCTCTTTCAGCAATTCTTCCAGGTAATTCCAAACGTCGGGCATTTTACCCGCGAGGGCCTTGTTCTTTACTTCGTTGTAATCCGAATAAGTGGTATCATCAAGATACCTGGTAACAAACGGCTTGAAAAGTTCCAAGGCCATCTTCTTCGGTACACCACATTCCCAGAGCTTCAACTCGGGGTCAACCACGATAACCGCCCGGCCTGAATAGTCAACTCGCCTGCCAAGCAGGTTCCGCCTTAATCTTCCGTGCTTGCCCGATATTCTGTCGGAAAGAGATTTAAGTGGACGATCGTCCTTTCCTCTGATGGGGGTATTCTTCTTTTCATTATGTATTATCGCGTCTACTGACTCCTGGAGCATCCGGCGTTCATTCCTGAGAATGACCTCGGGAGCACCCATATCTTCCAGCCGCTTAAGTCTGTTGTTTCTGTTGATAATCCTGCGATAAAGGTCATTTAGATCGGTGGTGGCAAATTTCCCACCCTCCAGGTGGACTATCGGCCTGAGGTCAGGAGGAAGTACTGGTATCGCATTCAGAGCAATGTAACTTGCCTTATTCCCAGAATCCCGGAGCTTCTCGACTACACTAAGCCTTTTGGATAACTTGTTTTTTGCGGTTTTCGAAGTTTCTTTCTTTAATCTGTTGCTGAGCGATTGGCTTAGTTCTTCCAGGTCGATGTTCTCTAGCAAACCTTTTATCCCTTTTGCTCCAGTATAAGCTGAAAAGCCGGCAGGATAGACTCTCTCGTAAGCTTCCTTCTCGAGTTGAGCGATCTTTTGCCCAACTTCCAGCGGCACTTCTTCCTCGTTTTCCACGGAGGTAACTAAAAAAGCGAGGTTGTCGACTTCTTCCTGGGCGGGTTCCGACTCTATTTCGTCCCCATAACGAGATTTCGCCATCTCGTGGAAGGTTTCCGAGCAAACTTCTCCTACCGGAGTTTCTGCTATAAGATCACCTTCTTCGACTTCATCCCCGTCACTAACCTCGAGAATCACATCTTCCGCTACGGGAAATTCTTCTTCCCCTACCGAAATCACGGCAATTCCTTCTCCGTTCTGTAACTTCTTGTGATCTATAGATACTTCTCCATCTTCGCTTGCGGTGATCTTCGGGGCGTCATTTATTACCATCCCGTTTTCCGTTTCGAAATCAAGATGCCTGGAGAGTATTTCTAATTGAGAACTATAAAGACGCTCGCCTTCCCTTACCTTGTCGTCTTCGGAAGACGTAACAATAGAAATATCCTCAAGCGTCGTCTCCGCTTCGTAGTAAGCTATTTTCCTCAGAGTCTTCTTCTTTATGTCTAAAAGCTTGCTCAGCGGACTGGATATTCCCTTGAGAAACCAAAAATGAATAACGGGACTTGCAAGTTCGATGTGGCCCATGTTTTTTCGCCTGACCGAAGAATCAGTAACCAGGACACCACATTTCTCGCAAGTTATACCTTCGTATTTCTTTCCTTCGTATTTACCGCAGGCACACTTATAATCCTCTTCTGGGCCGAAAATCTCCTCTGCGTATAAACCACCCTTTTCGGGTTTATGAGTTCTATAATTTATCGTCTCGGATTCAGTAACTTCACCGTGAGACCACCTTCTGATCTCTTCCGGCGAAGCAAACATCAACTTTACTTCCTCGATATCGTCACCCGACAACATCCGTAATCACCTCGCTACTAATGATAGAACCAACCAGTCGACAGGAATCTTTACATGACAATATAGCCATAAAGTAAGGCACCTTAAGAGTTATGAATTTGCTTATCAGGTCAGACTGAAGAATACAGCGTTAAATTCAGAGCCCCACTAAGATAATTTTCATCCAGGATATATCAAAAATTTGTTTAACCCCGATCAATAATTCGGTTTTGATGAATGTAGGAAAGCCTTACAGTCTATTAAGTGATACGGTTCTCCTATTCGTGATGTTGCGAGGAAAACGTGAAAAGAACCCAAAAAATACCCCTAGTTAAACTTAATTTTAATTAAGGCTTAGTGGAGTTCCTTTAAACCCCTCCACCCCTGACCGGGAAACCGAAAAATCTATTACTCAAAGTCAGCAATTTCCAGTTAATCTTTTTTCTGATTATCTCCCTTCTGACCACTCTTTCCCGCCTCACTATTCCCTTCTTTTATATCGTTACTGCCATTCCCTTTATAACTATTATCTCCGTAATCGGTTCTGTAAAAACCACTACCTTTAAACCGAATTCCAACACTTGAAATAACCCTTTCCGTTTCCCCGGATCCACAAACCTTACACTCAGGTGCTTCGTCCTTCTCACCATTTCTTTGCAGGACCTTGAAGGTATTTTCACATTCCGTACAACGATACTTATATAAGGGCATAAATTTTGCTCCACCTCTCCATAAAATCTAGATTACCCGATTCAGAAACAGTTACCTTATCTTACCGTAAAATTTTTAAATCTGATTACATTTTTCTTTTGGTACCAAATCTAGGTTGGTGCACAAATATAGATAAGAATAAAAGCATTAAGTTAACTTCACAAAACTGCTCACAAATTATAAGGCAGGTGGGGACGATTTCAACTCATTCTATAAAATCCTTCCAACCGTCTCCGCCAGCGCTGCTCGATCTCGATCCGCCCCTCTCTGATGACAATACACTGGATTTTTCTTCTACGTACTTCTTCTCCTCATCAGGAATCTCCTCAAGAAACCTCGAAGGTAAATGACTGAACTTTTGTCCATAGAGGAACCTGCTGTCCGTATAACTAAGAAAAACCCTGTTCTTTGCCCTCGTAAGCCCAACATAACAAAGTCGCCTTTCTTCTTCCATTCTTTGCTCTTCGAGCGACCTTTTGTGAGGCAGTAATCCGTCTTCCATAGCAATCAAAAATACATAACCGAACTCAAGCCCTTTGGCAGAGTGAAGTGTCAATAAAGATACTTTATTCCGTTGATCCTCGTAACTATCCACGTCTGATTCAAGAGCCACGTTTTCCAGAAACCCTTCGAGGCGATCATTCTCCGATTCTTTTATCTGTCCAATCAACTCACGGACGTTGTTCCTCCTGTCTTCAGATGATTCAGGATCGTATTCCTTTTCCAGAAAAGAGAAATAACCTATCTCCGAAACCACTTGCTTGACGTAGTCAACCAGATCTTGCTCTCCTCTTCGGTTTCTTAACCCTTCAACCGTTTCCAAAAAAGCTTCCAAGCTGGATTCCTGTCTACTCGAAAGCTCCGTAGATTTCTCCTCCTCAGTCAATACATCCCAGACAGATATACCCTGTCTTCTAGCCGACCGCTTAATTGTCTCCTGAGTTTTTGAACCTATCCCTCTGCGGGGCGTATTGATAATCCTCAGAAGGTGAAGATCGTCGTGAGGGTTACAAACCACCCTTAAATATGCCAGCACGTCCTTTACTTCTCTCCTCTCGTAGAACCTGGTCCCCCGAACGATCTCGTAGGGCACATTATTCTTTACCAGTTTCTTCTCAATACCCCGTGATAGCGGGTTTACCCTGTACAGAACGGCAATTTCCCCAAGTTTTACCCCATTTTTTCTTAGTTTGTTTATCTGACTGACCAGGAATTCCGCTTCGTCCTCTTCGTCTGATGCGTTGTAGACAGTTATCGATTCCCCTTCACCCCGTTCGGGCTCCATCTTTTTTTGTTTCCGCAACTTGTTATTTTTTATTATCGCATTAGCCGCTCTTAATATAGGTTTCTTGGACCGGTAATTTTTCGAGAGGTGAACTACTTTAGCATCAGGGTAGTCTTCTTCGAACTCCAAGAGATTACTCACGTCCGCCCCTCTCCAGCCAAAGATGGCCTGATCATCGTCCCCCACCACACAAATATTGTTTTCCGGGGCTGCCAGCTGACTGGCCAGAACGTACTGAGCGTGATTGGTATCCTGGTACTCGTCGACGAGGAGGAACTTAAACCTATCCTTCCAAGCCTGGACGGATTCAAGACCTTTATCGAGCAATACCGTGGGGAGCCTTATTAAATCACCAAAATCAAGACCGTTCCACTCCTCCAGTTTTTCCTGATAGCTATTATATACCCTGCTAACCACCCTCAAAGTGTAATCATCAATCTCTCCGGCTTTTTTCGATCTAAATTGATTCGGGGCAATTAAAACGTTTTTTGCGTCGTTGATTAACGACGCTATCACGCCGGGCTGGAACTCTTCAGTAGATATATCCAGCTCCACCATAGTTTCTTTTATAGCCTCTTTTTGGTCAGACTGATCGAAGATAGTGAAGTAACGATCGTAACCTTTGTCAAGCTCTTCCACGAGATCCCTGAGTAGCTGAGCCCCAAGAGCGTGAAAAGTCCCGAGCCAGGGAGAATTACCGGACAATTGTCGGGGTAACAAATTTTCCAGTCTCTCGTTCATTTCCTCAGCCGCTTTGTTGGTAAAAGTCAGACCAAGAATATTAGAGGGTTGAACTCCATAATGATCTATCAAATAAGCCGCTCGATGAGTAATTACTCTGGTCTTTCCGCTACCGGCTCCCGATAGAACCAACATGGGTCCCTCATAATGAGTAACCGCGTTAATCTGTTCAGGATTTAGTTCTTTCAGTAATTCGTTAGATTTATTCATTGTTGTATATTTTGTCCCGTTTGTCTCAGTTTAAATTTCGAAATTTAGGGCTTCACAGGAGAAGTTATAAAGAGAGTTCGGCTAATTTCCGACTCTCCAGTGGAGGCGCGTCCAGGTTATAAGTCTCGTTATCGTGTTCAAACCTGTAATTAACGGGAATCCTTACCTGATCTTCTACTTCACTCTTCGCAACTGTAATTCTGGCTGCCAAATCCACTATCTCATCTAGTGCTTTGTCCGATTTTTCGTCCCAGTTGGACCGAACTAGCCCCATCGGACCCTCATGGGAAGGGAGGTAAAAACGTAAGTCACGGGGAAGGAAGTAATTGTGCAATTCCCTCTTTTTTTTCGGATTTTTTGCTAAAACCATTTTAGTATTTGGAGGAATTTTGTAATAATCTTCGAAGTCCAGCAATCTAAGATCGTTTACGTTAAAACCCTCTCCCCCTACAAGATCATCCAACCTCTTTCGGTAATTCGAACTGGTTAATTTGCACCTTTTTCCAGCTCCATAAAATCCGGTCTCCAATTTCAGATCAAGTTTTTTCGCGAAAGCCTCTAACGAGTTCTCATTGCTGATTTCTAGTTCTTCTACGGAAGAGGGTACCCAGTCCTTTTTTTCCGGAAGGGAATTGTTCATATTGGGGGAAAGGGGGCGAAAAACCAGTCCCTCGACTCCAGCCTGCCTTTCTATTTTCACAAGTTTCTCAACCCAGCCTTCATCCCTTTCATTAGCCATTTCTCCGGAAACCAAGAAATCCCCCCCAACCCGGTCAAGGAACTCCCCTGCTGTTTTCAACAGGGAAAACCTACACCTCATACAGAAAGAATGGTCTCCCGACAAACCGACCCCGTCTGACGAAGCTAAACTTTCAGTCCTGCGCTTTATCGACTTACTTCTGAATTGGCAATCAGGCCATAGTCCATCTGCGATGTCTTTTATTTCTTCGTAGTAGTCAAAAAAAGGTGACCGAAATGTCAGCAGAACCACTCGATCAATTCCACAATGGTTTACCGCAATCTCCGTCGAAAGAGAACTCGAAAGGCTACCTGAGAATAGAGAAACAGCCTCCGGCATTAAACGGCTCCCCACATAAATCTAAACTTAATCCAGAGCCCGAATGTAGTTAAATCTGAGGGTCGATCAACCCATATTTGCCGTCGTCCCGCTCGTAGATAATATTAACGCGGTCGTTATTCGAATTAACAAAAACCAGAAAATCCTGCTGGTAAGAATCCAGCTGCATCGACGCCTCATCAGGCGTCATAGGTTTTTTAAAATAGATATCGGTCTTTCTTATTTCCCGTTGATCTTCATCGGAAGAAAAGTAGTCAGAAGTAATAGTTCCATCTTCCGCTATTTCCCCTTTATGTTTATCCTTTAATTTCTCCTTAATTTTCTTGAGCTGCCGTTCCAGTTTATCCATTGCACTATCAATCGATACGTACATATCATCCGACTCAGCAGAAGCTTTCGCTACTTTTTTATTTATCAAATGAGCCAGTACCGTGACCATTCTTCTTTCTTTTTCTACGTCCATCGTCACTTCGACGCTTATTATTCCGTCGAAGAACTTTTGCAGGCTCTCGGCTTTGGATACGGCGTACTCCCTTAACGGATCGCTCTGCTCCATATGTCTTTCTTCTATTTTTACTTTCATTTGCACCACCTACATTGGAAGTTATAGTAACCTATGAATTTTGCTAATTCAAAAAGACAATCACAGGTCCTGGAGAGACCCCGTCAAAAGGAAAAAATCTACATTGGTTCGACTCTCGAGCCCGCACCGGCAATCAGTTTCTGACCGAAGTGGAATTGCCCGAATTTATCCAAAACGGAAAATCCTTCCTGCAACTGGTCTTCCGTAACTTTCAGCCGTTCAACTTCGGCCTGGGCAGTACCATTTAATTTTACAAGTACTTTCCTTAACCCGGCGGATATTGAAAAACTTTTCTTCTCCGAGCAATCAGAGCAAATTACTCCCCCCGTTTCCGGCGAAAATCCAGTGGATCTTTTCTCTTCTACCGACTTACCACATTTACTGCACTTTCCCAGCTGGGGCTGGTAACCCAGATGGCGAAAAAGTTTCAGGTAGAACGCTAGTTCAACAACCTTCGGACGGTCCTGACTGTCGGTAAGAGCCGATAGAGTATCCTCGACCAAATCGTACGCTTTCCTTTCTTTCTGACCGTCTTCCAGCAGTTTGTTAATTACCCGGGCGCAGCGGAGCCCGGTATTAATTGCCTCACCGGAACTCCTTAATCCGTCCCAGTTCTCAATTAGCTCGGCTTCGCTGACAAACTCCAGACCGGAGCCCTGATAGAACACTACTTCAACCAGGTTTAATAGGTCGAATACGCCTCCGAACTTGCTCTCAAGCTTCCTGGCACCTTTAGCGATGCCGGCAAATTTTCCCGATTCCCTTCCGAACAGAGTAACTACGTAATCGCTATCCTTGAAATTTACTTTCCGAATGACAAAAACCCTGGCTTTTTCTATTGCCATTAACTATTCCCGAAGTTAGGCTTCGGATGCACCTTTAACTATTTCCACGCCGCTACTCGCCCCTAATCTGGTAGCCCCTGCTTCAATCATTTCAATTGCGTCTTCGTAGTCCCCTATCCCCCCAGCAGCTTTTACACCCACTTCATCCGAAACTACACTACTCATTAATTTTACGTCCTCGACCTTTGCGCCGGAAGGACCGAATCCTGTCGAAGTTTTGACGAAATCGGCTCCACTGGCCTGAGATATAACACAACCGGCTCGCTTCGCCTCCTCGGTCAATAGTCCCATTTCCAGGATAACTTTAACAAGTACTTCCCTGGTACTTTTTTCTGCTGCTTCAGTAACAGCAGCTATATCCCGGGCAACTAACTCATAATCACCTCTCTGCAATGCAGCGATCTTAGCAACCATATCAAGTTCATCAGCACCGTCTTCTATCGCCAGCTGGGCTTCGAAGCCTTTTACCCCCTGCCTGTTGGCTCCATGAGGAAACCCAACCACGGTAGCAATCTTAACATCCGTATCCTTCAGCAATTCCTTTGCGGTTTTTACGTAAATTGGCTCAACACAGACGGATGCAAAATCGTATTCCTTCGCCTCCTGACAAACTCTTTCCACGTCTTTTTTCGAAGATTCAGGTCCCAAGGTAGTATGATCGATCATAGACGCCAATTCGGATTTTTTCATAAAAAACCCCCTTTCTTTCTTAATTTTGTCCCGTATCAAAACCGGCTAATGATTCCACAGCATCGGACCTTTTGTTCCAATTTTTTGCTACTTTTACCTTTAGATCGAGGTAGACCTTACTGCCAGTCAACTTTTCCAATTCTCCCCGGGCTCGTTTCCCGATCTCCTTTATCTTTTGACCGTTCTCACCAATTATTATCCCTTTTTGGGACTCCCTCACTACGAAAATATCGATATAAACTTCCAGCAGTTCCTCCTCATCTCTCTGGTTGTAGGACTTGGTGCGAGTTGCAACGGAATAAGGTAACTCCTCGTAAGTCAGTTCGTAAACTTTCTCTCTCACGAGTTCCGACATCAGAAATTCCAGCGGTTTATCGGTAGAAACGTCTTCGGGGAAAAGCTTATTGCCTTCAGGAAGATTCTCGACTATTTTTTCAAGGACGATATCGACCCCATCTCCGGTCAAAGCCGAGATGGGAATATATTCTTCAAAGATACCTTCATCCTCGTAGGCGTCAAGAGTCCGCGCTATTTCCGCCGGGGAATGAATATCCACCTTATTTACCAGGAGAAATACGTCTTCTTCCTGACTCGAAACTTTTTTGAGAAAAGACCGCTCGTCTCCAGGAACTTTTTCCCAGGGTTCAACCATGTAAAGAATTAGATCGGATCCTTTTATTCCCTTTTTCGCCTCGTCCACCAAGTAACTTCCAAGCGAGTTATCGGGCTCATGAATACCGGGTGTATCCAGAAATACTATCTGGGCATCATCCCGGTTGTAGATACAATTGATTCTATTACGGGTGGTTTGAGGTTTGTCGGATGTTATGGAAACTTTATCTCCGACTATCTTATTTATAAAAGTAGATTTACCGACATTTGACTTACCCAAGAGATGTACGAAACCGGATTTCAACCTTATCCTCCTTCTTTAAATAGATTATAGTTAAGGGAGGTAAGTACTTCCAGCACCTTAGCTCAAGAAAACTCTTGTTCACCCTTCCCAAGCTGGGTATAATGGCTTTTGATCTTTAAATAAGAAAAATGAACGAGGAGAGAGTTTTCAGATTGAAAATTACAGCCAAAGCTTTTGCCAAAGTTAATCCTCGCCTGAAAGTACTGGGAAAATTTGACGACGGTTATCACGAACTCGATATCAGCTACTTGAGCGTTAATCTGGCGGACAGGATGACTTTCGAACCCTCTCATCGGGAAGGAATTACTATCTCAACCGGAGCGGATATACCACCGGAAAGGAACTTGTGCTATAGGGCTGCAGAAAAGCTCAAAAAAACCTGCGCCCCGGAGAAAGGAGCGAAAATCACCCTGGAAAAGGGAATACCGATCGGAGGAGGTCTGGGGGGCGGAAGTTCAAACGCCGCTACCACGCTCATTTGCCTAAATCGGTTGTGGAACTGCGAACTTACCCGGAAAGAGCTAATCGAATTAGGAAAGGAATTTGGAGCCGACGTTCCCTTCTTCTTTTACGGAGGATACTGCAGTGGCAAAGGAAAGGGTTCCAGGTTAAAGAAAAAAGAAAACGTATTTCGAGATCACCTTATCCCTTTGATTGTACCACCTTTTTCCCAGCTTACCCCAGAGGTATACTCGAAGTTTGACGAACTGAAAGTTAGTTCTAAGAAACGGACTACCGAAGATGTTCGTGAATTTTCCCCGGGAATCGATAGCTTCTCAATTGAGAACGACCTTCAGAAAGCATCGTTAGAAATTAACCCCGAACTGCAAACTTATTTGGACCTACTCAAGAACGCCTCCACGATTAAAACGGCGGGCTTGGCCGGAAGCGGAAGTACGATATTCGGGATTTCCAAGCGGGAAGTTTCCTCTGGAGATATTGAAGGAGAGTTAGAAAAAGATTTGAGTTCTATATCCATGGAGGCAAAATTGATTATAACCAGGCCGACAAACCACGGTCAGTTAATCAAGGAGAAAGAGAGATAATATGCAGGTGACTATAGACGGACCGGCCGGTGTAGGAAAGACCAGCGTAGGACGAGAAGTTGCCGAAAGATTCTCTCTGCTTTTCATCCAGTCCGGACAACTGTACAGAGCGCTAGCCTACGGAAGAATAAACGACCTTAAACTCGAATCACTTAGTCTCAGCAAATCCAACGATAAAATCGAACCGGAATTAACAATTGGAGGTGAAAGATTAGGAGAAGAACTCACCACGGAAGTAATCGGTGAGAAAGCTTCCAAGCTGGCCAAAGAGGAAGAGATAAGGGAACAAGTAAATGACATTATCGTTGAGATTTCTGAAGAAAAGGACGTTCTTGTCGAGGGCAGGGACATCGGGACGGCGGTTTTAACAAAAGCAAAGGTCAAAATATATCTGACAGCTTCGGCAGAAGAACGAGCAAGGCGGAGAAAAAGCCAGCTTAAAACCGACCGATCCCTGAAAGAAATTAAAGCGAGTATCAAAAAGCGCGACAATCGTGACCAGACTAGAGACCTGGCCCCACTCAAGCCGGCTGGCGACGCGATAGTTATCGATACCACCACACTGTCGGAAAGAGAAGTAATCGATCGGGTTTCCGAAATAGTTAGGACCAAATACGCGGAAAGAAGTGATCGAAAGTGAGAGAAAAAATCGGTAAAATTCTACATAGACTGGGTTACTTCTGTCTTCTTCTAATCCTCTACCTTGCCTCCAAAGTTTTCTTCAGGTTAAAAATCAAGGGAAGGGAAAACATCCCGCGTAAAGCTGATGACCTGGTGATTACGTCAACTCATACGAGTTACTGGGACCCTCCAATAGTGGGTATAACCTTTGGGCTCCTGCGGAAAATTCGTTTTATCGCCCGAAAGGGTCTGTTAGATAATCCGATTTTCTCGCTTCCCGTGAGAACTTACGCTACCACAATAAACAGGGATGATTTCGGAAAAGAGGACCTTATTAACATGCTCAAAACATTTAAAAAAAAAGAACCAATCTGTGTATTTCCTGAAGGTACGACCTCCGAAGACTCTCCTCCCAAAAGCGGAACCGTAAGACTGGCCGAAAAGACAAACAGAAGATTCCTGCCGATGAAGATCGAATACGGCAGGAGCCCCACCGAATTTCCGTTTTTCTTCGCCCCTGCTGAAGTAACAGTGGGTCCCCCGATAGGTCTCGAGCACCTAAAACGATCCTCGAACAAAACCAGGGACCCGGAAGAGTCAGAATCCGAAGGAAAGGTTGACTACCAGAAGTTAAGCATTGAACTAATGGATCATATACACCAGCTTTGAAACTGCAGTCAATTAAACCGGAGAAAAAAGGAAACCAATTTTGGGTTCGGTTGGTTGAACAAAAATTTTATCCCATCTTGCCTGTTGATTCAAAGTAAAATAGAGGTTATTATATTATCACCTTTGCAAGGTCGGTAAAATCACAAGCCTAGAAGGTGGGCTTGTTAAAATTCTAATTAATAGGTGGTCGTTTGATGGAAGACAAAATTAAGATGGAAGAAGCTTTTGACGAAACTGACGTAAGGACGTATAGCCGGGGCGATACTATTACAGGTAGTGTCGTTCAGGTCGAAGAGAAGGACATTTTAGTGGATATCGGATATAAATCGGAGGGAATCCTACCAAAATCGGAACTTTCACCGTTTAGGGAAGAAGAGGGTATCGACACGGGAGAAGAGGTCGAGGTCCTCGTAACTTACATCGACGAGGAAAAAGGTACGGTTTACGTATCGGAGAAACAGGCAGCCTACGAGAGGAAAATCGGAGAGCTCGAGGAAGCGTTCAAGAACGACGAGACAATTACTGGGACTATCACCGAGGAAGTAAAGAGTGCCGGATATCACGTGAATGTGGATGGCATACAGGCCTTCCTGCCGGGATCACATCTAGGTTCAGACATGCCCAGCGTAATCTCGGAATTGAAAGGTAAGGAGCTCAAGTTCAAGATACTCGAACTATCCCGGAAAAACCGGAATATAGTTATCTCTCGGAGGGAATACCTCAGTGAAAAACAGGAAGAACGAATCGACGAAATATTCGAAGAACTCGAAGTTGGGCAGACTATAACTGGGGAAATAAAATCAGTTGTGGACTTCGGCCTGTTCGTCGACATCGGTGGCTTCGAAGGTTTAGTCCATCGTTCCGAAATTAGCTGGAAAGATCTCCCCGCTCCTCCCGATGATTACGAGGAAGGAGACGAAGTCGATGTAAAGGTAATAGATCTAGACAGAGAGGAAGAGAAAATATCCCTCTCGATAAAACGGCTGACTCCGAACCCCTGGGAAGGAGTTTCGGACCGTTATCCCGTCGGCGAGACCGTGGAAGGCGAAGTAGTCTCGATTACGGACTTCGGAGCGTTTATAGAGCTTGAAGAGGATGTCGAAGGCCTTATCCATATCTCCGAACTATCCTGGGGTTATCCCGAAGACCCACACGAAGTAGTAGAAGTGGGAGAAACCGTAAAGGCAGAGGTACTGGAAGTGGACGAGGAAGAACAGAGGATTAGTCTTTCGGCCAGAAAAGCTCAACAAGATCCCTGGGAAAAGATCGAAGATGCCTACGAGCCGGGAACCGAGGTTAGCGGTGAAGTTACCAAGGTTACGGACTTCGGTGCGTTCGTCCAGTTAGAGGAAGGCGTTGAAGGACTAGTTCACGTCTCCGAACTCTCCTGGGATCATGTAAACCACCCGAGCGATATGCTCTCAGAAGGTGACAAAGTCAATACACAGGTGCTCGAGGTAAACAAACAGGACCGAAGAATAAGCCTGAGTATCAAACAGGCCCAGAAAGATCCGTGGCATGAATTCCAGGATCTCTATTCTGTCGGATCAAAGGTAAAAGGTGAAATATCCGAGCTAAAGGACTTTGGAGCCTTCATTCAGATCACCGATGATGTTGAAGGCCTCATTCACGTATCAGAGATTTCGACTGAAAATGTTTCCGCGCCCGAAGACGTATTAGAAGTAGGCGATGAGGTAGAAGCAAAGATAATCGGGATCAACGACGAGAAAAGACAAGTTCGTCTCTCTATTAGAATCCTTCAGGAAGAAGAGCAAGGAAAATCTCAAGACGGAGATTCCGAAGAGGACGAAGGCGGACACGAAACGATCTCGATGCGGGAACATCTCGAAGACAAAGGCCTTTAACGCACCGGATGGACGGCAACCTGTTCCTTCTCCTAGCTTTCGCTCTTGCGTCCTATTTAATGGGAGCTATCCCTTTTAGCTATCTAATCCCGAAGGTTTTTCTGGACATTGACGTAAGACAACATGGCTCCGGAAACCCCGGAGCCTCCAACGTCTCTCGGGTATGCGGGAAAGGTTACGGGATAGCTGCCTTGATTATGGACGTGGGTAAAGGGATAGTTGCTGCTTTTATGATCCAGCAACTGGGTTTACCTCTGGGGTTGAGTTTTCTGGCGATACTCGGTCACGTGGTAAACCCTTTTCTCCAGTTTTCTGGAGGTAAAGGAGTAGCAACTTCCCTCGGCGTGATAAGCTATATCTCCCCTTTCTCCGGCCTGATTTTTATCTCAATATGGGTAATCATTCTACTGATTTGGAATGTTGCCGGACTCAGTTCTCTGGTGGCAATCTCCTCCACCCCTATTGCTTTTTATTTTTTTGACGTTAAGAGTCCGCCTGTCTGGATTTCTCTGGCTCTGGCCGGCCTCATCTACTACACTCACCGCGGCAACATAGCCAGACTCGTTCGAGGAGAAGAACGAAACATCTAAAGACGGACTAAACGCATATCATTCATTTCATATCATTCTTTTAAAAATCAGCTCTCAAGAACGGCCATAGCAAGAGCATAGTCCTCAATGTGGGTAATTGAGATATGTAAATTTTCTTCTGAGTAGCCTATCGCTTTATCGCTGCCAACCAGGGCAACTGGTCTTCCGTTACTTTCGGATAGCACTTCAATTGATTTCCATGGTAACTTTACACCAAACGCCTTTAATACGGCCTCTTTGGCTGCAAATCGACCCGCCAGGTGTTCGTGTTTTCTCCGGTTTGTTAGACAGTAATCAAGTTCCGATTCGGTGTAGACCCTCTCCAGAAACCTGCTCTCCCATTTATCAACAAGATGTTTTATTCTCGGGACTTTTACTATATCTATTCCTACACCCCGGACAACCATACTGGATTCCACCTAATTATATTTAATTATACTTTTACACTCTAAGTCTCTCAGCTCTAATTACAGCTTCAAGATCACTTACAGCTTTTTTTAACTCTTTGTTCACAATTAAATAATCGAACTCAGGTATCCGGGACAGTTCTTTCCGGGCAATGCTTATCCGCTTTTCTATTGTGTCCTCGGTTTCCGCTCCCCGATCCGTAATTCTCCGCTTCAGTTCTTTGAGAGAAGGTGGGGCGAGAAAGACGAAGACCGCATCCAAGGAAGGATCTGACCTGAGTTGCCTGGCCCCCTGAACGTCGATATCCAGGAAAGGATCGGACTCTTCCCGTTTTATGCTTTCTATCTCTTCTCTAGAAGTACCGTAGTAATCCCCGCAGAATTCGGCCCATTCCAGGAAACCGTCATTTTCAATGATTTCTTCAAACTCCCGCCTGTCAACAAAGTGGTAGTCCTCCCCGTCCACCTCACCCGACCTCTTATTCCTTGTGGTGTGTGAGATAGAATAGGCGAGTCTTTCGTCCCCTTCCAGCGCCCGGTCCATGATGGTCGTCTTCCCAACCCCCGAAGGACCGGTTATAACAAAAAATATTCCCTTCCTTCTGTATTCTTCGTAGGAATCATTCGGCGACATAATAGCCCCTAACTCACAAGAAAGTAAATATAATATTCTCAAATTTTTTTAGAATTAATATGCAGGGAAATCAGGCCAGGTTTCTAGACTGCTCTTTGAACTTCTCCAGAGCTAGTTTCATCTCAATAACTTTTGACTGGATCCCGCTGTCTTTTGATTTCGCCCCCAAAGTATTTATCTCTCGCTGAAGTTCCTGCCTTATAAACTCGAGCTTCTTTCCTACCATTCCGCCTTCCTCTAAGGTTTCCCGCGCCGTTTTAACGTGTGATTTCGCCCGGGATAATTCCTCATTAACGTCTACCTTGTCAGCAAAAGAAGCAACTTCCTGCTCCAGTTTTTCTTCGTCTGGGTCTACCCGATCTTCAAGCAACTTGTCCAACCTATCCTCCAGCTCGCGCTTGTACCGGCGTACCACTTCCGGTACCTCCTCTTCCGCTTCCTCCAGTCGCCCCAGGATTTCTTCCAGGTGATCCAGCAGATCTTCTCTGATTGACTGACCTTCTTTTTTCTGGGACTCAAGCGCTTCCCCCACTGCCTGACTCAAACCGTCCTTAACCGCGCGCCAGGAATCTTTGTAAAGTGGTGTGGTTTCGAGTAAATCCAGGGAAATCAAGTCACTCAGACTCGGGCCTTCCGGAATCCCCAGGTCCTCTGCAACCTGAGAAAGACTGGCAAAACTTTTGCGAATAGCGTCACTATCCAGTTCGTCAGGGGCAAGACCTTCACTTTCTTCTACTTGGACCCTTACTTCTATTCGTCCCCTTGGAAAAGACTCTTTAACGTAATTTTCGGCTTTGTGAACTAGAGACTTATCTTCCCTGAGACCTCGAACTTTGACAGAAGTATTCTCATGGTTCAAAGTTCGGATGTTTACCTGCACCTTCCTCTCTCCAAGATTTCCTGTCCCTTCACCGTATCCAGTCATAGAATAGACCTGATCGCTATCTTCGAAATCCGAGGGCGCCATAACCTACTACCTCCCTTCCGTATCCCGCGATTTCTCCCGAAGTCGCGTATTTTAACCTGGTCGGCCTTAGATCCTGTTCCAGGGCAAAATTGAGCAAAACCCCGATAGAACCGTATCCACAGATCGATATTTCGTGTTTCCGAACGGTTTCGTAAAAATCCCGGACTTCCCGGTCCATTATGGATTCAAAGGCCTGTTCGTCCTTTTTCTCGGCAACCTCCTGAGTCTCGTAATGGGTAAAATCGGTGCTGGCAATTATCAAAGCCCCTTCCGAAAGGTTCTCGGACAGTGCGGCAGCAACATCCCTAGCTACCTCTTCTCCCTGGTCTTTTAAAGAGATTGGAACGATTGAAACCTCACTCCCCCAGAGATGCTGGAGAAACGGTAACTGAACTTCGATCGAATGTTCCCGGCTAAACGAGGTAGAATCTTCCTCAAGCAAATCACTCGACTCCAGTAATTTTTCGGCTAGTTCAGAGTCGAACTCAACTTCCCCTAATGGGGTGGTCCACTTACCTTCACAAACCAGGGAAGCAGCCGAACCAAGCCCTGAATGGTTCGTTCCGATAATAACTGTGACCTCAGGTCTTCCCAGTTCAGCTACCCAGCCAAAAGCGTGAGCCGCCACGGGGCCGGAATAAGTATAGCCGGCGTGAGGTGCTACCAACCCAACCGGGGACGATAGACCTTCTTCTGCAACTTCGGGTAATTCTCCCGGTCCGAATCCATGAGAATAGCAATCCTCAATTTTATCTATCAATTCCTGTCTTCTTTCGGGATAGAATTTTCCCGCTACTACAGGTCCAAAAGTTTTTGTCATGGAATCACGAACTCCTTTCCTTATTACCGTCCGTTAGATTAATCCAGTTAACTTTTTCTTTATTTCAGTCATTTTAGAGATCGAGCATAGAATTATAGGTTAAGCAGGTACCATTGGCAAAACCAAAAAAACAAACCGTACCACTGCTGTACAAAAGCGAGAATAATTCACGAGCAATGGTACTACTTTAGTCCACAGATCCTCCGCCACTTAACTGACAGCCTGATCTTTGACTTCATAAAGGCGGTTTTTAAGTTAAATTGAGCCGGACAAGGACAGATTGTAGACCCGCCCTAAAAATTAGTTTTAGCGGCTTAATTATTACCGGGATGAAATAATTTCGGGGTTTCAGAAAATTTTACAAATAAGTCACCGGGACCAAGACCCCTCTAGTTAAATCTTAACCAACCCAAATATCCTCAGGTAACTTTTCGGTATTAGTAGACTAATTAAGGTTATGATAATCTTAGCTAACTTCTACGAGCAACAGTCAGACAAAGATTTCCATTGATCTGGGATCGGACTTCCGTATAATTAAGTGCCATTTGGGAGATCGTCTAATGGTAGGACGGCGGGTTCTGGACCCGTTAGTGGAGGTTCGAATCCTCCTCTCCCAGCCAGAATATGGTCCCGTCGTCTAGTGGCCTAGGATATCGGGTTCTCATCCCGGCGACAGGGGTTCGAATCCCCTCGGGACTGCCAGCTAGATTCGCTTGTTGTTTACCGTTACAATTGATAAAACCTACCTTCAAATTCTGTAATAAAAAGAGGGCTGAGTTCCTATTTGCCAATCTCCGAACTTGAGACGTTTCAATCCCTGTCGTAAAATTCCTGAGTTAAGGGGTGAGTTTAATTGAACGAGGATAACGATTTCAATCGTGACTTTAACCGTCCTGAGGGGGACGAGGAAGATGATAGAGAAGACAACAAGGGACAATTCAACTTTCCTAATAATAACAACAATTTTCGTAATATCGCCCTTATAGTGGGCGCTATTATACTTTCCTTGATACTATTTCAGACGCTATTTAACTCGCCCGCCAATCAAGATGAAATAAGCTACACGGAATTTCTCCGCCAGGTAGAATCGGGACGGATAGCGGAAGTGACTATAAAAGGAGGGCTTATAAACGGAGTATACGAAAGCGGGGGGAGTTTCGTAACCAGAGGTCCACCCGAATCCACCGATTACCTAACCGACCTCAGAGATCAGGGGGTCAAAATAACGTACGAGGAAGCATCGGATAGCAATTGGTTCTTTTCTCTGCTCATCTCTCTGCTTCCCGTCTTGTTGATTATCGGCCTGTGGGTCTTCATGATGCGGCGAATGCAGGGAAATAATGCTCTCAACTTTGGGAAAAGTCAGGCAAACCTGGTAAACAAGGAGTTCTCCGAAGTTACCTTCGATGATTTTGCCGGAGTGGAAGAAGTCAAGGAAGAGGTCCAGGAGATAGTAGAATACCTAAAAAACCCCAGGAGGTTTGAGAAACTGGGGGCAGAAGTACCAAAAGGAATGATTTTGGTCGGGCCACCCGGTACCGGTAAAACCTTACTTTCTCGGGCTATTGCCGGTGAGGCGGAGGTGCCGTTTTACGAAACGAGTGGATCCAACTTCGTCGAGATGTTCGTCGGTGTCGGTGCCTCGAGAGTTCGAAATATGTTTGATAAGGCCAAGGAAAACGCTCCTTCAATTATCTTTATCGACGAATTAGATGCCATAGGTAGAAAAAGAGGAGCGGGGTTAGGAGGAGGACACGATGAAAGGGAGCAGACGTTGAATGAGCTATTATCGGAAATGGACGGATTCGACCCAAACGAGGGTGTGATAATACTGGCAGCCACGAACAGACCTGACGTCCTGGACCCCGCTCTCCTGAGGCCGGGAAGGTTCGACAGAAAAATTACCGTACCCACACCTGACATAGAAGGCAGAAAGGAAATACTAAAAGTCCACATTGAGGACAAAAAGCTCGCCGACGACGTTGACCTGGACGTCCTCTCCCGGAGGACTCCCGGTTTCGTCGGTGCGGACCTTGAAAATCTCGCTAACGAGGCAGCACTGCTTGCAGGTAGAAAAGGCAAGGATATAGTAGAAATGACTGATTTCGAAGAATCGATAGACAGGGTAATGGCGGGAGTTAAACGAAAAGGCATGGCGATAAGCGATGATGAAAAAGAAAAAATTGCTTATCACGAATCGGGCCACGCGATCATCGGCAAACTATTGCCAAACGCGGATCCCGTCCACAAGATATCTATTATTCCGAGATCAAACGGAGCACTCGGATTTACCCTCCAGTTGCCACTCGAAGAGAAGTTCCTCGTTTCGAAATCGGAACTTCTCGATAAACTAACGACCCTGCTGGGAGGTCGAACAGCAGAAGAACTCGTCTACAACGAGGTTACTACCGGGGCACAGGACGACTTTGAAAAAGGCACGGATATCGCCAAACGGATGGTAGTTCAGTACGGAATGAGTGACAAGCTAGGCCCCATAAACCTCGGCCAGGAAAACGGGAACGTATTCCTCGGCGAAGAAATAGTAAAGAGCAATGAACATTCGGAAGAGGTATCTTCCCTGGTCGACAAGGAAATTCGAAAGATAGTCGAGGGCTGTCACGACAAAGCCAGAGACATTCTTAAACATAACAGAGAAGTACTTAAGAAACTGGCGGAGAAACTCATAGAAGTAGAAGAACTGGAAGGAGATCAGCTGGAAGAAATTTTAGATCAAGCAGCCTTACCAGCCGGAAACTCTTAACATTAAAATGTCTACCGATGTCGTAATTCTTGGCTCGACAGGCTCTATCGGCTCCCAGACACTTGAAGTTATCACCCATCTGGAAACCACGAATCAGGAATCGTTTAATGTTATAGGATTAGCCTGTGGTACCAGCACGGACCTTCTCGTAAATCAAATCAAACGGTTTGAGCCCGATGTAGTTTCGGTAAAAGGTGATAGTGAAAAGGAAGCTATCTCGCGGAAAACAGAAGAGGATATCCGGATAAAAACGGGTAGAGAGGGATTAAACCAACTGGCCAAAATCGCTGAAAATGGGACAGTGGTAAATGCACTAGTTGGATACGTTGGACTAGAGCCAACGCTATCGGCAATTGGGAATACTTCCCGCCTTCTTCTTGCAAATAAAGAGTCCCTGGTGGTTGGAGGACCGCTTGTAGACCGGGAGTTAGAGAACTCAAAAACGTCGCTGGTTCCAATAGATAGTGAGCATAACGCAATTTTTCAGGCACTGGAGACGGGAACCGAAAAAGAGGTAGAACGGTTAATCATTACTGCTTCTGGAGGTCCCTTTCTGTCAACACCGCTAAACCGGATCAAATCCGCCTCACCCGAGGAAGCCCTGGATCATCCAAATTGGGATATGGGAAACAGGATTACGTGTGATTCCGCATCAATGGTCAATAAAGGATTAGAAGTCATAGAAGCACACTGGTTATTCGACCTCCCCTACGAAAAGATTGACGCGGTAATCCATCCTCAATCCGTCATCCACTCCCTGGTACAATTCAGGGACGGCTCTATGATCGGAGAGTTAGGAGAACCAGATATGAAGGTACCAATTCAGTACGCTCTTACTTATCCCAACCGGCTGAAAAACGATTACGACCGAACCGACCTGGTGGAACTCGCTACACTGGAGTTTAAAGAACTTGAAGACGAAAGATATCCCGCATTTAACGTGGTCGTTGAAGCGGGAAGGTTCGGAGGTAACAGACCGGCTGCAGTAAACGGAGCTGACGAAGCGTTGATAGACGAATTCCTGGCCGAAAATATCAAATTCGGTGATATAGCCAGGGGCCTGGAACTGGTCCTGGAACACCTTGATGTCGTTGAAAACCCGAGCCTTGAGGATCTAAAATTTACTGATAATTGGGCAAGAAAGAAAGTCAGGTCCCTGGTAGAAGAAAAAACCATAGGAGATAGATAAACCCATGTCAGATAAGTGCGTATACGCCGGAAAGCGCAAAGGAGATAGGGAATGTCCGGCCCTGGGAGGCATGATCTGCAGCAGGTGCTGCGGTGAAAATCGGGGCATCAATATCAGTTGTCCACCCGATTGCCGTTATTTCAAAAAACACGAAGAGTTTCAGCAGTCCAAACACGCGGAAACTTACCGGAAAACCTGGGCGGAAAAGAACCAGGACATTCTTGAAGAGGAAAACCGCCAGCTGATTGAGGCAATCGGCGTGCTGGAAACGCTAATTTACTATCGCTACAGAGACGATACCAGGCTTACGGACAAAAAGGTAATAGAGGGATTAAAAGGTCTCGAAAATAAATTCAAGACGATCGAACTGCCTGGAAGCCATACTGAATTCACGGACTTTGCCCACGAAGAACTCAAACCTTTACTCGAAAAAGGGAGGTTTTCTCGCGAAATCCTTAAAAAAGCCGCTTCAAGGCTGATTGCGGTCGCGGAGGAGTATTCGGACGATTCCAGGAAACTGGTTCAGGGTGTTGTGGGAAGAATCAAGGAAGATTACAACATTCCGACAGAAGATCAAGAAGGTATGACGGAAGGGATAGAATCTCTAATTACTACTCCTGGACAGTTAAACCAGCGCCAGTCCGGGCCGAACCGCTAATTGGTTAAGGTTAGTTGCCTTCAAATTTAATCCCCTAGCTGAACTACTTCTTCAATAAAGGTATCTTTGAGACCAAATATTAACCCTGCACCAATATAACTTATTACCCCAGCAATCACACCTACGGCCACGACCGAGAAGTCGCCCGAAAGCGGAACGTAGCCTCGGACCCCTGAAACGACCAACCCCATAACACCAGCGGAAAAAACTACTTTAACCAGAAACAAGTTTTTCGGCAAAAAGCCTTGTAGGCCCGTCTTGATTCTGAAGACAATTAATAAAAGTATACCATTCACAAGCCCACTGACACCTGTAGCCAGAGCCAGTCCCCCTACTTGCATCGGCCCAATTAACAGGAGGTCCAGCGCGACGTTAACCGCGACTGCAATTGTGCTAATTATTACCGGAGTAATGGTATCCTTCATGGAATAAAATGCCCGAGAAAATAGGGTAACAAAGCTATAGCCAACCAACCCAACCAGGTAGAGATCAAGCACGTGAGTCGTCCTAACCGTGTCAGACGGGAGAAAGCTCCTGTGCTCAAACAGTAGTTTTATTATCGGCTTTCCCAGAATAAAAAGTCCAAGCGTCGCAGGGATGACTATCATCAAAGAAATTTTTACTCCCCTGTTCAATATCTTGGCATAATCGGATTCCTTACCCGTCGCCCACCTCTCAGATAGTCGCGGAAGTATCGCGGTTGATATAGCAATCGCAAACAACCCGAGAGGAAGCTGGTACAGTCTCGTCGCATACTGGAGCGAGGAAACGGACCCGGCAACCAGATGGGAAGCGAGTTTGTTGTCGACCATTACGTTGACCTGCATTGCAATTAACCCAAGTACCACCGGAGCCATCATTTTCAAGGCCCGCTTGAGTCCGGGATGCAGGGGAAAAAGTTCGGGCGACCAGGAGAAGCCGCTTCGTTTGAGATAAGGAATCTGAAAAGCAAGCTGGCCGAATCCTCCCACAAGCACGCCGGTAGCCAGTCCGAATATTGGACGAGAAAAGAAGCTTCCAAGAAACAAGGCACCAGCTATAACTCCGATATTGAAGAATACCGGGGCGAATGCCGGAGCAAAAAAGGTTTTTTTCGATTTAAGTATGCCCATTATGAGCGCCGCCATACCAATTATACCTATGAACGGAAATATTACCCTAGTGAGTTCTATCGTCAATTCCTGCTGAGATGGCGAAAAACCGGAAGCGAGAAACGGAATAAAATACGGAGCTAGAAAAATCCCCGCAAGCACTACCAGCGGAAATGTCAATAATGACAGGTTTATCGCGTTTGCAGCTAGTTTGCTGGCTTCCCCAGGATCGTTTTTCAGATAGTCGGTGTAAACCGGAATAAATGAAAGGGCAAGCGCTCCCTCGGCCAGCAGCCGTCTTAAAAAATGGGGTACGTAGAAAGCAATCAGATAAGCGTCGTAGGCCGCTCCGGCGCCAAACTTGTCAGCAATCACGATATCCCGAAACAAACCAAATACTCTAGAAACCGCGGTGGCTGCTGCGATAATTACTATATCCCTGGCAAACCGCTTCATGGTTACCGGGGCACTAAAGCCAATCCAACCGGTATCCGCCTCGATCCTCCCACGGTCTCAATTCGTACCCCGTCCCGATAAATCATGCCAGCGGAAGAACCGCCGTCGAAGGCAATTGCGTTCTCTATATCAAGCCCGGATTTATTCAGCAATCCGGGTAGTGCTTCGAGACCAACCCCCGCACCGGAAACAACTATAAAGAACATATCCCCGTCACCCGTGGTCGCCAGGACGGACCTTCTTGCCTTTGATTGGACCAGTCCTCCGTTATAGGAAAAATTCTCCTCTGCGAGATTCAGGACGTTTCTCCCGTTCTTTATCAGGAGTGGTCCGGCACTTACCGCCCCTCTTAACATAGGAACGAACGGCTCCATGGTCCAGTCAAACTCGGCTTTATCGCCTTCACTCAGTCTCTCCAGTTCCGCTTTTTGGTTGCCAGTAGCGACAACTATGGTCCGATCATCTTTGAGAGAGATGGGTAAAATAGAAGACTTAGAAAAAACTTTGCCGTCATTGATCTCCAGATACACGGATGATCTTCCGGGGTCTATCTTCTTCCCGTACTCAGGAGTATAAACTACCAGGTCGTCGTCCCCCGCAGGTCTGTTCAGACCCTGGACAGTTACCTCCTCACCGGCGGTTCGAATAAATAGATCGAGGTCGGGTCTGAAAAACCTTAATTGACCGAAATAATCTATCCCGATTGCGGCCCGTTTACCCCAATCCCTAGAAAGTAATGTTCCATCCTTAATAATCAGTCCTATTGGAGTATAAGAACCCGGATCAAAAAAGTTCGCATTTAAGCCAGCCACGCCGAAGTTCTCCTGGACCAGCTGTGACAGCTTACTTCCCCTCCCTATCTGCCCTCCTGCAAGAACCGGAACAAGTCGGTACTCCTCCATCCAGTCCGATATTTCGAGGTAGTGAACGGTCTGACTACCCCCATCAGCCCAGAGCTGCATCTGGTTGTAGGAAAAGTTCTGCTGCGCTGTAAGTTTATCGCCAGCAGGTGTGAAAGTGCCTCCACTCTCTTGCCCGTGTAATTCAAGCTTGAAATGGAACCCTGACTCCCCTCGGTGGGTTTTGACCGTAGTTGTTACGCCTTCCTTTAAGTTTAAACTTAAAACGATCTGATTATCCTCTCCGGACAAAACGGAGGCGGCATTAAGGTAAGAACTGACCTTTTGTAAGTTTATCGTGCCGGGGGATGATGATTTAGTGGCATTAAAGAACCTCAAATCGAGATCATTACCACTTTTGGAACGAGAAAAACTAGAGTATTTATCAAAATTAAGGGAAAGTTCGGCAGTCCTGGTCGAGACGGAGAGAAGCTTCGCGGGTTCAATCCTAACAACCGCTCTATCTCCGCGATAATTCACCTGGCCCCCAAAATGTTCCACCAGCAGGTCCAGATCTATGAAGTGCTCCCCCCCATTGACGGAAAGGTTTCTTTTATCTACGTAAGTTGAATTCGTTTTGCCCCATTCCAGGACGAAACCACCGTCCCTGCCAGGATCCGTCCTGGCACCAAACAGCTTCGCTGCCTGCTTCAGTGGAACCTGGGTGCCGTCAGAAGAGCCAATTACTTCGAGATCGTCGAGCCGTTCACCATTCAAAAATACTTCAGTTGGAGCTCCACCAGAGAACAGAATGACAGAAACTGCGGTCAAAGCAAATGCAGCCAGTACCAGCGCCCTTGTAATTCCTGAATCCATTTAGTGGCTACCTGAACTTGCCGAGGAAGTTTCCCAGCTTCTAAGGGAGGAACACCCGTCTGTTGCTCCAGAGCACTTGTTCCAGCTCTCGAGCGAAGCCCTGATCAAGGCCAAAATTGCCTTTCCAAAATAAATAGAATTGGGTTCCGGGAAAATTAACGCCGACTTTCTACTTGAACCCAGAGTGCAGGGGGCTACATGACTCAATAACATGTTTTCAACCTCGCGGGAATAATTATGTAGACTCCGCTCTTTGTTCGACAATCTGGCCACGGAAATGACTAACAATTATGTTCCTGGCAACCGAAAACCTATTCCTCTTGTTCTTCTTCCTCTTCTTCTTCAGTTGTTTCTTCCTCTTCTACGTTAATTTTTATGTTAGCATGGATCTCTTCGTAGAGTCTTATTTCAACTCCGAACTGGCCCAGTTCTTCTATTGGCGAATCCAGCCTTACTGCTTCGGGCGCCAGGTCAATACCCGTTTCGTCTTTTATAGAATCAATTATATCCTTCTTTCTTACCGAACCGTATAGATGATGCTCTTCCTGGGCTTTGCGATAGAATACAAGCTCCAATCCATTGAGCTCGTCGGCTCGTTCTTCGGCACGTTCCCGTCTTTCTTCTTTTCTTTGACTTATTTCCTTCCTGACCTTCTCGTAACGTCTCTCATTTCCAACCGTCGGCTCGACTGCCAGTCCTTTCGGGAGTAAGTAGTTCCTTCCATAACCGTCCGAAACTTCTACTTTTTCCCCAACTTCACCAAGATCTTCTACCTCTTCGGTTAGAATTAATTCCACTTGTTCCACCCCTAAAAGTTATCTTAATTGTAAAAATTTCATTCATCAAAACTAGTTCAGGTTCCCGTCAGTTCGTTCGTCCTGCTGAACTTCAAAAAGCTTTGTAATTCTACGACTCAACCCCATCGCGTTCAAGATTGAAGGAAGAGCCGACTTTTCCACGGAGAGGTTCCAAAGACAATCCCACAGGGAGAAAAAATAGCTGGTTTGTCCCGGACCTGTTCGCGCATTAACTAATTAAATTTCCTTTTTTTAAGATCCCTGGCTTTCTCCTTTGAAATCCTATTTATCAGAGGGTACTCACTGCCCACAGGCCTGTCCAGGACCTTGTCAAGCAAGCTCCGAGCCATCTCCTTATCCCCTTTTTTCAAAGCATAATACTTGGCGTAGGAAAAGTAATTTTCCAGGCAGGTCGGTGCAAGCTCGATCGCTCTTTCGAAGTGCTCTTTTGTCTTTTCCCAGCTAAGATCGTACTTATTCACCTGTAATAAGCTAAACGGGAGTTTGCTGAGCAACTCCCCGGCAATTGATCCTAAAGCTCTGTGGCCTCCTCCTCCCAGGTAGGCTTCGTCAAGCTCAACCACTTGGCGATTCAAAGCTACGAGGACGGGAAGATCACCGAGAGAATCCAGAACTCCTTTGGACTCGGCAAGCCGCCCGAGGTTTGCTCCCGGCCAAAAAAACGCCTCTACATCGTCTATCGATTCTGGAAGATTCTTCAGTGCCTTACGGCCCACCTCTTCATAAAGTTCAGCAAATTCCTCGTTAGACTTTAGACCCTTCAACCCGTATTCGTACCCCTTCCGGTAGGCGGATTTCGTTTCCTTGGGAGAGCTGAGGTAGGCTTCCGCCAGAGTGAAATAACCAAGCGATAGCCTTGTTAAAGCGTGCTGATTGTCCGGATCGACTCCGAGGACTCTCTTGTACAGTGCAATCGCGTCTCTCAACCGTTCTTCCGTTCTGGTTTCAGTCCTTGCTTCCCGGGCAATCCGGTCAGCTTCTTTAACCAGTTCCTGAAGACCGGTATTTTCCGGAACATCTTCGTTCTCCGAGGAAAATCCTGCCCCCGACGACAAGAGGGCTAATAAAACAAAAGCCGATAAGCAAGTTAGTAAAATCTTCTTGTTATTCATAATTCGTTAATCCGGGCTCGGATTCGTTAATTATATAGCGCTCCCCCCCCAGGAGTCAATTTCCCCGCCCTTCCGGACGGGGCTTATAACAAAACTATTTCAACCAAAAAGCTACCTTCTTCGAAAACTCAAAACCCAACCCCCAGCAGTCAATTCGGAACTGGCTTTGTGGTTGTAGTGGACTCAAAGTCGCAGGGCGAATTGACCGCTGAGTACCTCAAGGAAAGAGCTGTTCAGCCGATTCATCCCCAGGGCTTGCCCTTGGGCATTCTCAGCAATTTCAGTAAACACGAGATGATTATAGAGTGGTAAAACGGGGGGCTAATTAAATATTCTCAGGTGGAGGATATCTCTGATGCTCTCAGGTTCTGGGATGTTAACCGCCCAGATACCCCTTCTTTTTCAGACTTACTTCCCCATGCCGTCCCACTATCACGTGGTCTATCAGGGTAACATCCAGATCCCTTAACGTAGACCGGACTCTCTCGGTTACGTTTATATCGGCCTCTGACGGCTCGGCTTTTCCTCCCGGGTGATTGTGAACGAGAATAACCCCACCGCTATTGTGTTTCAGGCAGCTCTTTGCGATCTCCCTTGGCTGAATCTGGACCTCGTTAAGGGATCCGTAAAATATCGTTTCCTCGTGGATGAGCTCGTTGGCGTTGTTCAAGTGTAGTGTCCTCAGTTCTTCCCTTTCCAGGCTTTTCATTTCGGGATTTATGTGACCGAGGACATCCTCAAGGCCAAATATCTTTTCACCCGGGGCCAGTTCGTCCTGAGCGAGTCTTTTTCCCAGCTCAAATACGGCAATAATCTGTCCGGCCTTTACTTCTCCAATTCCTTCGTAGCTCTGAAGTTCCTGAAGAGTAGAATTCGAAAGTTTGTTAAAGTCCAGGTCTCGCAGAATTTCCCTGGTTATTTCCAGAACGTTTTTCCCTTCAACCCCCGACCTTATAACCAAAGCCAGAAGTTCTGAATCACTCAAGTACTTGGGGCCGTTTTGTTCCAGTTTTTCTCTCGGCCTGTCATCTGGTGGTAACTCGTTGATTGTATACTCAGTCATGGAACATCTAATAGATCAAAAAGATATCGTATTCGCTATATCAAAAACCCAGAGTCGAAACTAAAATCACAAATAATTAGAGGTTACGTTCTACATCTTCGACCTTTCCTTTTATCCTCCCGGATTTTCCAGCGTGATCATCGACTTTAATATGAGTCTCGACTCGATCATAATTCTCTTTAAGCCGGTTATGACACTTCTTAATAACCGTCATAACTTCATCCCAGTCACCCTCAATTATCGTGCCCATGGCTGTTAACTGGTGTTCGAGACTGCTCGATTCAATTATCTTCTTTACTTCGGCTATATCTTCACCCAGCCCACTTTCTTTTCCCATGGGATAAGTGACAAACTCGACGATCATAATACCCCCAATCACTGGAGTTCAAAATTTAGACCAGCCAAATACCGTTTTTCGGTCTTGATTTCCCGTCTCTACTCTTCGTTTTCCTCCTCCCTTAATACCCTATCGGCATTTTCACTTATCCACTTAAGATCATTTAAGGCTAGGGAAAGCTTCTCGTCCACCTCAACCGGCTCCGGCATCTCTTCTGTACTTAGATCTTCGATACCATCTTCAACTGAATTTATCTTCCCAAGTGCCGAATCGGCTTCTCCTCGTTTGAAGAGTTCCAGGGACTCCTGAAGGTGTTCTATGAGCTGATTAACTTCCTCAACAAGTGCGAGGCTCTCAACTAAGTTATCCATAGTTCCACCTACTCGCCTTCCTCGCCTTCTTTGTCGGAATCCGACTTTAACTGGGATTCCAGCTCGTCCAGAACCCGATACTTGATCCGGGACACCTGGCGCTGGGAGGTCCCGATCTCCTCTCCTATTTCCTCCTGAGTCTGGTCCTCGTAAAATATTCCTTTTACGACCTGCTGCTGAACTTCGGTTAGTTTCTCTATAGCGTCAGCTATCCTTACTTTAAATTCTAGCGGAAGCTTTTCCTCGTGCTTGCTTTTAATTTTTTCGTAATCTATGTATTCCGGCCTTGGATCGGACTCCCTCCTTTCCCGATCGATAGAGACGTAGGTCATCGAATCTCTAGCTTTCAATACCTCTTTAATCCCGTCTTCTTCTATATTCAGTTCTTCGGAGAGCTGAGAAATGGTGGGATATTCTCCCGTTTCTTGATAGATCCTCTCCTGAGCTTTTTTAACTTTCTTATTTAGCCTTTTTATCCACTGAGGAATATGAACGGCGGGCTGATTATCCCTCACCTGATGCCTGATTTCTCCTTTGATGAGGTGAGTGGCGTAAGTGGAAAATTTAGTCCCCCGGTTCAAATCGAAATTCTCTACGGCATTCAATAAACCTATGTAACCAGCCTGTCGGAGATCTTCGAAATCCAAACCTGAATTAGTAAAATCCCCTGCAATGGACTTTACGAGGGGAATATTTTTCTCGATCAACCTATCTTTTAATTCATCAATCCGACTTTTTATGTCTTCTCCCGCACTTTCCTCGAACTCGCTTAACTTTTCCTTCATCTCCTGGATTTCTTCGAGGATTTCTTCGTTGGTTCTCTCCGTATCTTTCATAAGGTTTTCCGCTCCTCCGGTACTTTCTGTTGCGAAGCTTTCGTCGTTTTAAAGAGACTACTTACCCACACAAAAATCCGAAAAGACACGATCCAGCACCTCTTCCGATAGATCCTCGCCCAGCAGTTTTCCGAGGCTCTTTCTCCCGTCTCGAATATCTATTTCAACCAAATCTATTGACCTGCCGGCTCCCAGAGCTTCCCGGGCGCTAATGAGGCTACTCTTCGCCTGTTTGAGTAATTCTTTCTCCTGTACGTTCAACAGGACCAGGCTCTCGTCCTTTCTAACCTTCCCACCCCAGACGAGTCCGGTAAGTGAATTTTCAAGTGTCCCTAAGCCCCGTCCTTCTTTTGCCGAAAGCCTTACCACGTCAGCCCAACTGTGACCTATTTTAGCGAGGAACTCCTGGTTGGACAAGCTATCAACCAGATCTACTTTATTCAACACTAAAATAGTCTTTTCTCTATTGAGCTCTTCCGCTATTTCAACGTCCTCGGGCTTTACCCCGCTGCTAACGTCGATCAAAAACAGTGAAACGTCCGACTTCTCTCCCTGTTCCTTGGCTCGCCGGACTCCCTGTTTTTCTATCTCACCCTCCGTTTGTCTGATCCCTGCCGTATCAACAATCCTAAAAGGTATTCCGTCAATTTCCAGTTCCTCCTCCAGCGTGTCCCTGGTGGTACCTGGGGTGGGGCTTACGATTGCCCTCTCTTCCCGCAGTAGAGTATTCAACAGAGTTGACTTTCCCACGTTAGGTCTCCCCAGCACCGCTACCTTGTGACCCTCCTTCAGAATCTTACCATCTTTACTGTTTGCGAGGAAATCTTCTATCCTTCCTTCTATCCGAGATAGTCTTTCTTCCAGTTCGTCCCTGGGAACAATCGATTCCTCGTAGTCGGGAAAATCTATCATGGTCTCTATTTCGGCAAGAATTTCCGTTAGATCGTCTCTTACAGAACCCAGGAAACTTGAAAATTTTCCTTCCAAGCGATCCACGGAAAGTTGGAGGGAAAACCGGGTCTTCGAATCGATGATATCCTTTACCGACTTCGCCTGATCGAGCGTAAGCCTTCCGTTCAAAAAGGCGCGTTTTGTGAATTCACCCGGCTCGGCAGGTCTTGCCCCGGCATCCAAGGTTAACTCAAGTGTCTCCCGGACGGGAACCACGCCTCCATGGCAGTTGATTTCAACTACGTCCTCTCTTGTATAAGTCCGGGGTGCCCTCATCACGGAAACCAGGACCTCGTCTATCTCTTTTTCCTCATCAGGATCACGAATATAGCCGTAATGAAGAGTGTGACTTTCGACCTCGGTCAGGTCGATTTCATCAGGAGAGATGAATAATTCATTCGCAATATCCTGAGCTTCCGGACCTGAGAGTCTAACAATACCGATTCCGCTTTTACCCAGCGGGGTGGAAATAGCCGCTATTGTTTCTTCTTCCTTCATTCCTCTTTTGGTTTAATTATAACCCGACGGTCGTCCCCCTCCCCTACACTGTAGGTTTCGACGTCTTCAACCTCGCTCAGGGCTACGTGAATCCACTTCCTCTCTACCGGAGGCATGGGATTAAGCCTTATTTTTTTGCCCTTGGAGACCGCCCTCTCTGCTGCATCCCGGGCGAACCGCTCCAGGTTTTTCCTCCGGGAGAGTTTTACACCATTAATATCCAATTGGACGTCTTTATCCAAATCGTACTGGCGCTCAAGAAGCACCTTAACCAACACGGAGAAGGACTTTGCGAGCTTTTCTTTCTCTTCGGAAAAGAAATCAGACTCCCCCTGGACGTTTACATATAGTTCATCTGGCATCTTCGTTTCCACCTGCAGGCCGGGATTTTCGCCGATCAACTCGAAAAAACCTTCGAGGTAGGAAGCTACTTCCCGCTCGGCTTTTTTATCTTTTTCTGTCATTTTTCCTGAGGTTTATCCTCACCTTCCGTTTCTTCATTTTCCATCTCCCAGTTGATAAAAGCCTGCTGACCGATCATGAAGATCTGTGTAAGGAAGTAATAAAGCCAGAGACCGGCTGGGAAATTCCTGAGAAAAATACCCATGAATAACGGGAATCCGAAAGACATAATCTTGTTCTGACTCCCACCCCCACCCGGTGACTGCATCATCTGCTGCTGAACGATCATCGTTCCCACAGTAAGCACTACGAGGATGTAATAAGGATCGTGCATACTAAGATCGCTAACCCAGAGAAACCCGGGAGAAACGTGAATTGCTTCCGCACTGTACATTATAGCTCGCCAGAGGAGTATCAATATAGGAAGCTGGACAAACATGGGCAAACAACCACCCATTGGGTTTACTTCCTCTTCTTTATACAGCTCCATCATCCTCTGTTGCTGCTCTTCCCTGTCATCGTATTCGTCCTGAATTTCCTGAATCCTTGGTTGTAATTCCTGCATTTTTGCCATGGAACGGTACATATTGCGCATAAGCGGGTAAAGTAAAACCCGAATCAAGATCGTAAACAGAATTATCGCCCAGCCGTAATTACCGGTGAGATTGTATAGCTGATTGAGAAAACCGATTACCGGAACCAGCAACTGGCTAAAGAAACCTATCTCATCTATGTCTCCGAGACCAACGTTTGACAGCAGAACTTTCCTTCGCCTTCCGCCAAAGAGGGAAAACTGATAATTCCTCGATTCCCCTCTGGCTAGTTCCGATACCGATAGATTGACTCCCAGGTTCCCGTCAGCGACATAGGGAGAAACCTCCTTTTCGGTCTCGCTTCCTCCGTCCGCGTATGGCAAACCGGACTTGAGAAACAGAACCAGGTCATCACCTACGAACCCTACACCGCCAAAACTATTGTAGGACCCTTTGGCCAATTTACCGTTACTGACCTCGCCGTCAAATATGAACTTGGTGGTTGGGTCCGAAAGATAATCTACGTCACCATCTCCTCCCGATTTGGTCCGGGAGCCGAGGTACAGACGATCTTCTTTTCCCAGCTCAACCGTTTCGCCTGACTCGTTGGTTATGGACAGCGAGAGCCCCAGAGTATAGTTGGAGTCATTGTGAATTGTAAAAGTCTTCTCAATCTTAAGCCCGTCCTTGTTACCAGTGAAAGTTATACTGAGTTCGTCATAATGAGTACCTCCAGGGATTTCCGCATCGTAAGCTACGTCACGGTCCGTTTCGCCCCTGATTCTTAATTCACCGGGAAATTTTATCTCGTCCAGATAGGACCTCTCCAAAGTCTCCGGATCGGTCGTCGTCCCGGGTACTATCTCGGCTTTACTTGTCCTAAATGAAGAAAAATGGATAAAAATACTCTTCAACTCCCCTCCTTTTTTGGAGAGGAGATAGTCCGCGATGGAAGTTCTTACCCTAATAGTCCCATTTTCCTGGTTTCTGGTAACCTCAATAGGCTGTTTGTATTCCGAAGCTCCCGCTCCCGTAACTCCAGACAGGACAAGAAACGTTATTAACGATAAAAGTATGACGGATAAAATTTTCTTATTCTTTCGTGACGTAAGATACACTATAGCTCCTCCTCGGGCTCTCAAGTATTAGTCATTACTTAGGAATCGAACTCTCAGAAATACCTTTTCAGGTTAAGAATTATTACCTTCAACGAAAAGAGTGCCAACATTTAAATAGAAAAAATATTGCTGTGGGAATAAAGCTTCATCTAAATTTTGAATGGCCAAAATCGTTTAAGTCTAACCTCTATTTAATTGCTGGACAGAAAAATAATCAATCAATGTATCAACTTACGTAACTTTACCGACTAATTTCTAAATAATGTCGAATGATTTTAACTAACGAACCGAACTATTTCAATTTATCAAGCTTTCAGCCTCCCCTGACAGAGCGTTCGAACAAGTTCCGGTCAAGCCAGACTGGTTGAATGATAGTCCATACTTCGAGTACACTAAATTGAAAGCAGGAACAGAAAACGAGGTCGGTTTTTTTGTTATCACTTGTGCTTTTTCTCCTCTGGTACACACAATGTTCACTGGCGTAATAGAAGATATTGGAGATCTAGTTAAGACCGCGGGAAGCCGGTTCACCTTCTCAGTTCCGGACAAACTTCTGGATTCAATGGAGATCGGCGACAGTATAAGTGTCAACGGGGTTTGTCTTACGGCAGTTGCTATAGAAACCAACCGGAAACGTCTATCCGCCGACATCTCGCAGGAAACCAGAAATAAGACGAATATCGGAAACCTAAAGTCCGGCGATAGAGTGAATCTGGAACTACCACTCGGGGTAAGTGAATTTTCGGGTAGACTTGATGGGCACCTGGTTCAGGGGCATGTCGACACTCTGGGGAAGATTGGCAAGATCGAAAAAAAGCGTGATAATTACGTATACAGAATATCTACCTCTCGGGAGTTTTCACACCTCCTGGTAAACAAGGGGTCAGTCGCTGTTGACGGAATCAGCCTTACTCCTTACCAGGTCACCGGAGGCACTTTCTCCGTAAGCGTGATACCACATACTTATGAAAATACGACCTTAAAGTTCAAGCACAGTGGCTCTAAAGTAAACATTGAATTTGATATTCTGGCAAAATATATTAGAAATAGCGTGAATAAAACCATTCCTTAGAAAGAATAGCTAGGAGGGAAAAGATGAGCCTAGATCCGATAGAAGATGCTCTAACAGCAATAGAAAATGGAGAGATTATAATCGTCGTTGACGACGAGGAACGGGAAAACGAAGGCGATTTTATTATGGCTGCGGAAAAGGCGCGGCCGGAAGACGTCAATTTCATGACCAAAGAAGGCCGCGGTTTGGTCTGTACCCCCATGGAACAGAAAAGGTTAGCCGAACTGGAACTCGATTCAATGGTGGGAGACAACACTTCCCATCACGGCACCCAATTTACCGTTTCTGTCGACGCCAAAGATGGTATCTCGACGGGGATATCCGCTTACGATCGGGCAAGAACTATTTCCATACTTGTAGACGAGGACAAAGGACCGGAAGAACTGGTCCGACCGGGGCACATCTTTCCCCTCCAGGCAGAAAAAGGAGGAGTACTGCATCGAGCCGGTCATACAGAAGCGGCGGTAGATCTGGCTCGAATGGCTGGGCTTTTCCCCGCAGCAGTCCTTTGCGAAATTATGGATGAAGACGGTTCAATGGCCCGGCTACCTACTCTGAAGAAGATTGCCGATGAACACGGATTGAAGATCGTCTCCATCGAAGATCTAATAGAATACAGAAAGAAAAACGAGAATCTGGTTAACCGGACCGGTACGGCGAGACTGCCGACAAACTACGGGGACTTCGAGATACACAGTTACGTTGATCAGGTGAACCAGGACGAACACGTGGCTCTCGTAAAAGGAGACGTAAAAGGGAAAGAGGACGTGCTGGTCAGGGTACATTCGGAATGTCTGACGGGCGACGTCTTCGGGTCCAAGCGGTGTGATTGCGGCGAACAGCTACACAGGGCTTTAACCATGATAGACGAAGCGGGAGTAGGTGTGCTGGTCTACATGAGACAGGAAGGACGGGGTATCGGACTTAGCAACAAGGTATGTGCTTACGAACTTCAGGACCAGGGGATGGATACGGTAGAAGCGAACGAGGAACTGGGTTTTTCGGCGGATCTCAGGGATTACGGATTTGGAGCCCAGATCCTTTCCGACCTGGGATTAAGCTCAATCCGGCTACTTACTAATAATCCTCGAAAAGTCGTTGGGCTTGAGGGTTACGGGCTTCACATAACCGAGACGGTGCCTATCGAGATCGAACCAAATGAACATAATCAGGATTATCTTCAAACCAAAGTAGAAAAACTGGGTCACAATTTGTCCGAATTCGACGAAAAAACCAACTCTTAGTCACAAAGGGAGGTAACAGTGTCTAAATTAGAAGGTGAACTAGACGCAACGGGTTTAAAAATCGGGATTGTTATTAGCAGGTTCAATAGCATGGTAACCGACAGGCTTCTCTCTGGAGCAAAAGATAAGCTTACCAGGCTGGGTGGTAACTGGGATGAGATGACAGTTGCTTACGTTCCAGGTTCTTTTGAATTACCCAGAGCGGCAAGCAAAATGGCTGAATCCGGTGACTACGACGGAATAGTAGCACTGGGCGCAATAATCAGGGGCGAAACCCCTCACTTCGAATACGTGGCCAACGAAAGTTCAAAAGGGCTGGCTCAATTAAACCTGGAAAAAGATATTCCAGTTACCTTTGGTCTAATCACTGCGGACACCCTAGACCAGGCAATAAACAGAGCCGGTGCCAAGCAGGGAAACAAAGGAAGCGAAGCAGCCGAAGCCGTGGTCGAAATGATTAACCTGGAAACCAAAATGACTGAGGAGAGCTAATGAAGTATTACGCTCCAAAGGGACTCTACGACATAAAACCTGAAGAAATGCCCTATTGGCACGCTGTAGAAGAAGAAGTAAGAACCACAATGCCTCTCTACGGTTACGAGGAAATAAGAACGCCAATGATGGAGAAAACCGAGGTATTCGCCAGAGGGGTTGGGGAAGATACGGACGTCGTCTCCAAGGAGATGTATACATTTGAGGACAAGGGCGGGAGATCCATGACACTCCGTCCTGAGAATACGGCCTCAGTCGTTAGAGCTTACCTCGAACACAAATTTTACGGGAAGGAGGAGTTATCAAAGTGGTACTACCTGGGACCGATGTTCCGTTATGAAGCCCCTCAAAAAGGTCGGTCCCGTCAGTTCCATCAATACGGCGCCGAGGCATTAGGATCTGATGATCCCGCGCTGGATGCCGAAATGATCAATCTATCCGCGGATTTGCTGAAATCTTTAGGGCTCCAGGACGTCGGTCTTTCATTAAATAGCATCGGCTGTCCTGAGGATAGAAAAGATTACGTAGACCAGCTCCTAGAGTACTTAACTCCAAAAAAAGATCAGCTCTGTGACGACTGTCGGGGAAGACTGGATACCAACCCTCTCCGCATACTTGATTGCAAAAAAGAAACGTGCCAATCGCTGGTAGAGGACGGTCCCGAGATCACCGATTATCTGTGTTCGGAGTGCCAGAACCATTTCGAAGAAGTAAAGGGTTATCTGGGTGAACTCGACCTGGAATACGAACTGGAACCCAAACTGGTTCGGGGACTCGACTACTATACAAAAACGGTTTTCGAAGTATTTTCCAGCGATCTCGGGTCCCAGGATGCACTGGTTGGAGGCGGACGATACGACGGTCTGGTCGAGTTATTCGGCGGGGATCCGACTCCGGCCGTTGGATTTGCAGGGGGGATAGAACGGTTGGTCCTGCTACTGGAAGAACTTGACCGAATAGAACTGGAAAGGTCCGGGCTCGACGTCTACCTCGCCACTCTTGATCAGGAAACCAAACAGGCTGGCCTGAAACTCGTTCAGGAACTCCGAGAAGCCGGGCTAAAAGCAGAGATAGATTATCTCGAAAAGAGCCTCCAGGGACAACTTGGCTACGCGGATAGATACGGAGCCGAAATAACTGCAATCCTTGGTCCCAGAGAACTATCAGAGGACGAAATAACGCTAAGAGACATGGAAACGGGTGACCAAACAACAGTCTCCCTCGAAAAATTTAAATCGGAAGTAACGGGACGCCTTACTTCCAGTAATTAGCTCTAACGATACGGAATGATGCCTGACTGAAGGAGAAGTTAATGATGAAAAGTAAATTAAAGACCGCCGATGATTGCTCTGTTCCAGCCCTAGGTCTCGGTACCTGGAAACTCAGAGGCAAAGAATGCGAAAAGATAGTGAGAAAAGCTCTCGAGATAGGTTACCGTCATATAGATACGGCAATCTTCTACGGTAATGAAAAAGAGGTTGGAAACGCGATAAAGGACCACAGTCGAGACGAACTATTTGTAACGACCAAGGTCTGGAAGGACAAACTACACTACAGGGATTTTAAGCGTTCCACCGAGGGAAGCCTTAAAAGGTTGGATACCGATTATTTGGATCTATTACTCATACATTGGCCCAACCCGGAGGTTCCCCTTGAGGAAACTATAAAAGCAATGAACGAGCTCGTGGAGGAAGGCAAAGTCAGGCACTTAGGTGTAAGTAATTTCGATAGGTCCCAGCTCAAGAAAGCCCGGGAGTTATCGGATGAACCGATAGTTAATAATCAGGTTAAATATCACCTCGGAATGGACCTAACTCCTATGCTGAACTACTGCCAGAAAAACGACCTCTTTCTTACCGCTTATAGTCCCCTTGGACAGGGGAAAATATTAAATAACAACGAGTTAACCGATATCTCAGCCAGATACGGAAAATCTCCCGGTCAGATCGGGC
Source organism: uncultured Thermotogae bacterium (assembly GCA_964649445.1). Taxonomy (GTDB): domain Bacteria; phylum Bipolaricaulota; class Bipolaricaulia; order M55B111; family M55B111; genus JAGXLP01. The sequence continues at coordinate 61,214 of CAZYPS010000004.1, forward strand.
TCAAATGGCTGGTCAGACAGGATAACGTACTCGCGATCCCCAAGGCAAGCTCGGAAGACCATCTGAGGGAAAATATAAACCTATTCGGCTGGGGGCTGGAAAAAGGCGATATCGAGAAGCTGGATCGCATTGCAATAAAGACATAGTGGAGATAAAAACTTTATCATCTAACCAAGTTAAGGACTTGATTATCTCGATATCTTGCCCCTAAAGTTGTATTGGTTTGGGAGTCTTCAGGGGGATTTGGATAAGGTTTGAAGGTTACCGGGGAGGAGACGGAAAATATCGTCAAATCTCAGTGTAAATTTCTTATGACGATATAATATGAAAGTATTTACAATTATCATCGATTATAATTCGGGAGTTTGTAAAAATATAGATTATTTTTCACAGACATAAATAACAATAGGGGTGATTTTGATGGTAGAACTACCTTCATCTAATAACGAATTGGACGCCGACTTCGAGTACGATCAGGACGTAACCAAGCAGGATTTGATTTCTTTTCTCGAAGAACTGGTCGGTCAACTCAAACAGGATAACTCCGTAACTGTATCCATGGTTGGAACTGAGGCAACGTTTCCGTTTGAGGAACCGATCAATCTAGAGGTCGAAACGGATTACAACAAGAGACTGGGCAAACAGGAACTCGAGATCGAGATAGAATTCAGGGAAAACAAAACTAGAACATAACAGCTGGCTAGACTCATAACGCTTGAAGTTTGAAGTAGTCCGGTGTCTACCCCGGGGGAAATACTCGTTGAGGCATTATGACTGGGGTTTACAGACACCGGACTGTTACTTTCAGAGCCCGGCAGTTTTCCCTCACGTCGTGAACCCTCAGAATATCTGCTCCTTTTAGAACCCCAACTACGTTACTGGCAATCGTACCCTCGACCCTATCTTCAGGCGGTAAATCGAGCGTATCTCCGATGAATGACTTCCTCGAAGTTCCAAGCAAAATAGGTTGGTCCAGAGTTTTGAACTCCTCCAACCTGCGAAGTATTTCGTAGTTATCTTCGTACCTCTTGCCAAAACCGATCCCTGGATCTACGACTATTTTTTCCGAGGGCATGCCCGCTCTAACTGCCTCTTCGATTCTTTCATTCAAAAACGCTTTGATATCTTCGACTGGGTCCTCGTAAGTTGGATTATCCTGCATCGTTTTTGGCTCACCCTGCATATGCATCAAAATAATTGGAACCTCCCTTTCCCCGACGAGTTTTCCGAGTTCGGGATCGAATCGAAGGGCGCTGATATCGTTCACGATATTAGCTCCCGCGTCAAGCGCTTTTTCCGCTACCTTGGACTTGTAGGTATCAATTGAAATCGGGATTTCGGTTTCTTTCCTTATCTCCTTTATCACCGGAATTGTTCGGTCCAGTTCTTCTTCCAGCTCGACTTTATCCGCGCCAGGCCGGGTCGATTCCCCACCAATGTCAATTATGTCCGCCCCGTTCTCTTCCATTTCAAGCGCTCTTTGTTTGGCTTTGTCTCGAGCTAGAAACTTTCCGCCATCGGAGAAAGAATCCGGGGTTACGTTCAAGATCCCCATTATCAATACTTCGTCGGGCTGAGAAACTCGGTCCAGAATGTTCATTGATTCCTCCGTGTATTTATTTTATGGATATATTACCCCATAGTGTAGCATTCTATGTGTAAAACTAGCTTTGGAAACCGTTCGACAAAACCAGGAGTCAATTTCCCCAGCGGGGAAATTGCCCTTTCCGATCTCGGCTCGCTCCTCTTGAT